>NZ_JBAKAZ010000106.1:0-4729 GCF_038155185.1 Psychromonas aquatilis | reverse complement strand
ATAAGTTATTTTAACAAGTAAAATAGATCAGTTAATTAGTGTGATTGGTATTATAAATAAAGTAAAAATAAATCACTTTCCAGCAATCACATTTGATTCACTCTCTTTACCGCTAAATAACCAATCTAAAAGTGACTGTAAGCTGCTGTAGCAAGCAATCCCCACAGAGCAGATCACAATTGCAATTGCCATCTGTAAGGTTAATGTCTGATCTAACATCCAAATAGCCAATAACACCGAAGTGACAGGTACTAACGCCATGATCGCCGATGCAGACACCGCTCCTAATTTATTAATACAGTAGCTCATACAAAATAACGCTAAAATACTAACCACTATACCTTGATAAGCACCCTGTAAAACAATTTCAGAGATAGGTGCAAT
This sequence comes from Psychromonas aquatilis, assembly GCF_038155185.1. Lineage (NCBI taxonomy): Bacteria > Pseudomonadati > Pseudomonadota > Gammaproteobacteria > Alteromonadales > Psychromonadaceae > Psychromonas > Psychromonas aquatilis. The sequence continues at coordinate 4,345 of NZ_JBAKAZ010000106.1, read as the reverse complement.
ATTTAGATGACTCGGTAAGAAAACCCAAATAGGAGTAAAAAATAACGCATTTATAATCGGTACCGACAGCAGAATCGTCTTAATATTAATCTGCCATATATTCATGGAAACAGAGTAAAATGCGATAAAAAAAGCAGCCAAAAGTAACCACATTAAAGCGCTTAGACTGGCTCCCCCACTACTGGTAAAAAGTAAAATATTGGCGACTAAAATTAAAGTTATGCCCAAATATTGAGTGCGGATTAAACGATCTTTTTTCCATACATATAAAATTAATGCACACATAATTGGCATCGTGCCATTAATTATCACCCCGGTATTGGCCGCATCGGAGATTAATAAACCAATCAAGCTAGCGCTCACGTATAACCCACCACAACATAAACTGCAGATAACAACCGGCAAAGTAAAAATAGCTTTAAGTGAGGTTTTACTAAAAACAGCATAAACAACAACTATTGCCGCTGCAGTTAAAAATCGTATGCCTGTTACATCCCACACCGTTAACGAACGTGATAGCCCCCATTTAGAAATAATGATCCAACCGGACCAAATCATCACGACGACTAATCCAGCGAGCAAACCAGTAACTTTATCAAACTTGATCGACCTTTCCATTATACTTCCTTGATAATGAGCTAATATGTGGGGATAAGACGATCAACATTAACATAAAAATACTATTTTAAAGATGATTATCTAACTGCTTGGCAGTATCGCTACCCTGCTTATAAACGACCTGTTACACTCCAAATTATTTAACACTGAAAGGCACGACAACATGTTTGAACTTAACTTTGAAATTAACCAGTTTTTAGATACTTACTGGCAAAAGAAACCCGCTTTGCTCAAACAAGGTTTTATCGACTTTCAAGATCCAATTGCGATCGATGAGTTAGCTGGATTGGCAATGGAAGAAGACTTAGAGAGCCGTCTTGTCTATCAACAAGATCAGCAATGGCATGCAGAGTGTGGACCATTTAAAAGCTTTGAACGCTTAGAGAAAGATGGTGCAACTTTATTGGTTCAAGCCGTTGATCATTGGCATCCAGATGCACAACAACTGGTACGCCCGTTCCGCTTTCTTCCTAATTGGCGTATCGATGATTTAATGATCAGTTATTCGACACCTAAAGGCGGAGTTGGACCGCACATAGATAACTACGATGTATTTATTATTCAAGGAGAAGGCAAGCGTCACTGGCGTGTAGGTGCTCGCCAAACCTTACCTGAGTTTGCAGCTCATGGCGCTTTAAAGCATTGTGCACCTTTTGAAGCCGCTATTGATGTTGAAATGGAACCTGGTGATATTTTATATATCCCAAGTGGTTGCCCACATGAAGGTTATGCTATTGAGCCATCACTTAACTATAGCGTAGGCTTTCGGGCACCAGATCAAAATGACCTATTAAGTAGCTTTACCGATCACAATATCGATAATAATGAAAATGCACTGCGTTATACAGATATCCCAATGCAAACACGTGAACAGCCAGGTTGTATTGAACAAACAGAATTAAATAAAATACACCAAGTTATGTTAGCAAACTGTCAAACACCTGAGAGTTTAATACCTTGGTTTGGCTGTATGATCAGTGAAGCAAAGCACGACTTAGATATTGCTGCCCCAGAGCATCCACTTAGCGATCAAGAGATTATTGAGTTTTTAGAAGATGGCGCGCAATTTACTCGTTTAGGCGGCTTAAGAGCGGTTTATTTTGAGCAACAGCCTGATCTGATGTTTATTAATGGAGCACAATATAACTGCGAAAACTTTACCAAGCTTGCGCATTATTTATGTGACCAAGATGAAACAGCAAGTGAATTACTTGTGCTATTTCAAGATCAGCCTAAAGCACTTAGCCTATTCACGAAATTAGTAAACTCAGGCTATTGGTACGCTGAATAAAGCAATGCTAAAGGTGCTACTTAACAAGGTAGCACCTTTTAAATAGTTACGCGCGTGGCTTTAATGCCTTGATCCTTGATAGCACTTTTACATAATGATTTATTAGTTGCAATGGCTCACTAATGAAGGCGTTTTAACACATATTCAATTAACAACCTGACCCTTAACGGGATATTTACTCTGTCTCGATACAGAATAGAAATAACCTGCTCTGGGCTTTTCCAACCTGGTAATACTTGCTTTAATTTGCCCTGTTTTATCAAAGGGTATGCAATGTAATCTGGTACATAACTCACCCCTAATCCCGCTTTAACGGCATTAATCATCATTTGGATTTCATCTGTTTCAAGACAAATTTGATGCTCGGGGTTATATTGGTATTGTTCACCTGTTGATGAATTCTCTAATTTCCATGGTTTCAAACCAATGCAGGTGACCTTTTTAACATCATTTAACTGCTCAGGACGAACCAGATAATCCAAATCAATAGCGGCATTACAACATAAGATATTTCCAGTTAACTTTAGTTCTCGAGCCACCCAATTATCAATGGTTGAATTCCTCACCCTAAAAGCAACGTCAATTCCCAACGCTTCGATATCAACCAGATCATTAGAAAAACGTAAATCCAATTGAATTTCAGGATAATCAGCTAAAAAGTCACAAAATATCTCACTCAATATTTGCTGTCCTAAATAGATAGGAGCAGTCACTCTTATCTGGCCTTTAGCTTGGTTCTTTTCATTATCTAGATCTAACTCGATATTATCTACTTGTTCAAACAAGCCTTTATAACGAGCATAATATTGCTCACCAATATGAGTTAACGTAACACGGTGGGCATTTCGCTCAAGTAACCTCAACTGTAGGTCAGTTTCTAATTGCCTTACTCTTCGACTGAGGGTAGATAAGGGGATATCGAGTTTTTTTGCTGCTTTTTTAAAGCTACTGAGGCTCGCTATAATACAAAAATAGCGTAAGTCATCGAGGGAGTATTTAGCTTTCATATTGATGCTAACTAATTAGGTTATGAAAGGGGTTGAATAGATTTTAAGAAGGATACCTATTCAACAAGATGCTCAGTGCTGATCACACTTAAATAACACGTCGTGATTGCCAATAATGCTTACTCCAGTAAACGTTAGACAATGAAGATATTTTTGTACCTTTACTGCTCGACACATGGAAGAACTCATTATTTCCCATATAAATCCCAACATGGCGTGTTGTTCTGCTGGTTTTAAAGAAAACAAGATCACCCACTTTCAGTTCACTTTTTTTAATTCGATAGCCTTCTGTAGCCTGGTACTCAGTCGTGCGTGGAAGGTCTATTTTAAAGCTGTTTTCAAATACTTTTTGTACCAAACTAGAACAATCAATCCCATTTATCGACTCTCCACCCCATTTATATGGGCTACCAACCCAATGTGAGTATTCATTACGAAGCATTGCATATAAAAGCTCTTCTTCTTTCATTGCTGAAGATTGTGACGTAGAGGTTATTTGATTATTTTTTTTCTTAGCGCTGTGTTTTACTGTTTTTTGAGCACTTTCATTGCTACTTCCCCACTGCTCAGGAGATGAACTACATGCTGCCAAGCCAAGTACAAGTGGTAAGATAGCTAGCTTTCGATAATTTATATTAAGCAATCGTTTAGGCATTTCAGTCATCCATCAGTCAGTAAATAAGTTATTTATGCATTATTAGTTTACACAGTAAATACATTGGGTATTTTACCATGGCTGATAAAACAGAGTCTTTTTAACGTTCATACGGTTAAGTTATTTAAACAAGAGAAAACCAGTATAAAGTTAATTATATGCATGTATTATCTAGCTATCTGCCCATACCATTCTGATTTCAGTATTAACCATCTAGGCAATATAAAGCTTACAGCTATTGAGTGCCTGAGTACTTAAAAGCAAGAGTAGATCGACTTTAGTAGAGCGTTTAAAACGTTCAAAAAAGCGATTTAATGAACTCAAGAAACAAAGTTAAACATGCTATTTAAACTAGTTTCCCATGAAGTTTTGATAGAATCAACTAATTGCTTAGCATATAAATAGATTAGTGAACTTTATCAATAAGATATACTTTTAAAAATTAAATATTTAATAAAATATACACACTATTAATAAAATATATGGAAAGTAAGAATGAGTATAATGAGTTAATTATGCCAATCTAAGTAAAAATATGATCTAATTGATTTATCAATTGTGATCAAAGCAACTCAAGATGGAGCCATATAAAAAGACAGATTTTAAAGTACTTACCCGTAAGCAAACTTCATTGCAAATGAAAACACGCTTACTGGCTTTAGCATATTTTCAAGATGGCCATTCACGAACCCAAATAGCTCAGTTCCTAAAAGTGAGTAGACTGTAGTGGTCTAATGATCTCGGACACCATTTAAGGTGGTATTATTATCACTT
>NZ_JBAKAZ010000105.1:0-4861 GCF_038155185.1 Psychromonas aquatilis | reverse complement strand
TCCCTAAAGGGCCGTTGGAGACTACAACGTTGATAGGCAAGGTGTGTAAGTGCGGCAACGTATTGAGCTAACTTGTACTAATTACCCGTGAGGCTTAACCATACAACACCTAAACGGTGTTGCTGTTAACCAAGTTTGTCAAAGAAGACATTAAAATATAACGCTTGTGATAGCGTATTTACATAAAGCTGATTAAACAGAGCAACAAACAAGAATATTAGACGTCACTTTCCTAATTACAATTTATGCTTAGCGGCCATAGCGCTGTGGTACCACCTGATCCCATGCCGAACTCAGAAGTGAAACGCAGCAGCGCCGATGATAGTGTGGGGTCTCCCCATGTGAAAGTAGGACATCGCTAAGCGCCCAATTCAAAACCCCAGTCTTACGACTGGGGTTTTAATATTTATAATAGATTATAAATATAACAATTTTTTCTGATAATAATAGCGCTGTGGTACCACCTGATCCCTTGCCGAACTCAGAAGTGAAACGCAGTTGCGCCGATGATAGTGTGGGGCCTCCCCATGTGAAAGTAGGTCATTATCAGATCCCCTTTTGCTGATATGGCTCAGTTGGTAGAGCGCACCCTTGGTAAGGGTGAGGTCGGCGGTTCAAATCCGCCTATCAGCACCATATCTCAATTCTTCAAAGTATTTTAAAGTCCAAAAACCTATCAAAACCTTATATTCTTCAGCTATTTAGTATTTTTTATGGTCTTTTTATGTTTTTTACCGTCTTGCACAATCCAATCGTTTAGGTAACACTCGAGGTAACACTGGCAAAATGTTACTAAGGCGATGTTACCATGGCAATAAAAACCACACCCTTAACAGATACTCAAATTAAGAATGCAAAGCCTTCAGATAAGGAATTCAACCTTAATGATGGTAATGGCTTAGCTTTACGAGTTAAGCCTACAGGCTCTAAATTGTGGCTTTTCAACTACTATCGACCAATCACTAAGAAACGGACAAATATAAGTCTAGGTAAATACCCTGATTTATCTTTAGCCAAAGCAAGAGTCCAAGTTGCTAAAGTAAGAGAGTTATTGGTTGATGGTATAGACCCAAAAGAACATAGAGAGAATATTTTAAAAGCTAAACAAGCAATATTAAGCCATTCGTTTGAAATGGTCGCTAGTGAATGGCTAAAGTTGAAAGCCTCAGAAGTTAAAGAGGGGACTTATAAAACTATCTCTAATACCCTCAACAATCATATTTTTCCTATTGTTGGTAAAGAACCAATAACTTCTATAACAGCACCTCAAATTATTAACGCTCTAAGACCGATTGAAGCTAGAGGTAATTTGGAAGTGATTGCAAGAGTATGCCAGTACCTTAATCAGATAATGCGATATGCAGTAAACCACGGCATTATTCAATCTAATCCACTCGCAGGTATCAAAGAAGTATTCATGGCTAAGAAAGCCACAAATAACCCTCATATTAAGCCTGAGAAGCTATTTAAGCTATTAAATGATATAGATAGAGCTAATATAAAAAAAGTCACTAGATCGCTTATTCTTTGGCAAATGCATACTATGACACGCCCTGCTGAAACAGCATTAGCAAAATGGTCTGAAATTGATTTTGAAAATAACCTTTGGATCATTCCTGCTGAGCGAATGAAAACAGGTATTAATCATCAAGTGCCGTTAACGAAACAAACACTCGAAATACTTGAAGCAATTAAACCTATTAGTGGTCACTCCCCTTATATTTTTCCTGCGGATAGAAACCCTAACTCTCATGCAAATAAAGCCAGTGCAAATATGGCGTTAAAGCGAATGGGGTATCAAGGCAAGCAAACTGCACATGGCTTACGAGGTTTAGCTCGCACCATGTTAAGTGATCAAGGTTTCAGTTATGAAGCCTCAGAGGCTTGTTTATCGCATAAAGTAGGTAATTCAGTGAGCCAATCATACAACCATTCTACTTATTTAAATCAACGTATAAAGATAATGACATGGTGGAGTAACCATATTAGCGAAGCATTAAACGGTGCAATTACTCCAACAGGTTCTAGAACATTAAAGGCGGTATAACAAATGAGTGATGCGACCGATAAACTTAATAAAGTTTATTACAACGATATGTGTAAAAAAATTCGAATAATTGAGGAAAGGAAAGAAAAGAGAGGGAAGTCCTACTCACGTTTACAAGATGAAGTTGATAATAATGAAATAAATGGATTATTAAGGTCACAGTTTAAGAAAGAGTATACAGATCCATTTCTTGATTTTACATCCGGTAATGATTATCGGCATTATGGGCTTACTTTATTTAATAATTTTGATCACTGGTTAGAAGATAGAGATCCTGATTATTTAGACGAATGCGTTCGTATTTGTGCTACTTGTAACGTTCCAATTAAAGGCTTGCTTTTAAAGCATTTAGCGATTGCATCAGAAACCAGATTAAATAGGGGGTTTATGTATGTTAAAAATGCTAAGACTACAAAGATTGGAGTAGAACAATTTCTTTTTGATGCATGTCTAGATGTTTTTATTCTTACAAATTTTTGTGGCAAAACCCGAGCAGAAGCTACGTTATTAGTTGTCGGTCGGTTAGTTTCTAATGAAGCTAATTCTCGATATAAAAAAGCATCTACATTAGATAAAAAATATGTTGAATGGTTAAAAAAAAGTAAACGTTCAATTAAAGGTATTCAAGAAGAATATCCAAATGGTTGGACTCATGATGAGCAACTAATATTTTTGCAAAAATTTCCCACCAACCCTCCTGAATATTTGAAAGGTAATCGTAGAGAATAATTAAGAGGTAGAATTAAATTTAAGATTTCATTCCCTTATGTAGAGAATTGATAAAGCCAATAATGAACCTCCAAGTATTTAAGAGGACGTTTATTATGATTCAAATTGTTAAATTACCTACAGTATTAGAAAAATTTTGTATTAGTCGATCACTTGCTTTCCTGCACTTATCCAAAGGTTTATTACCGCCTAGTATTTCATTGGGAGAGCGTAGCAAAGGCTTTATTTTAAGTGAGTTGGATGCAGTTCTGTCTGCAAGAGTTGCAGGTCAAAGCAACGATCAAATCAAAGCATTGGTTAAATCCCTAGTAGAAAAACGAAAAGGAGATTTTCAATGATTAATGAAATTAAAGCTGATTTATTATTGCAATACGGTAGTGAAAAAATTCCCTCAGTTAACAGCATTCCTTACAAACTTTTATTGATATTGTTAACTGGTGAGAAGCATACAAGACCTGAGTTGGAAAGGGAGATTGACGGCACAGTAAACAATGCTATTACTCGATTAAGAGGTGAATATCATTGGTTAGTGTATTTCAATGATGGTTACTGGTGGCTTGATGAAAGGCATTTACCAATTAATGGATTAGTCTGCTCTAAAGCGAATGCTAAAGCCAGTGCCGAAGCATATGTTAGATATGCAACTAAATCGAAAAAACAGGCAGAAAGAGAAGCGAGAAGAATACCTAAAGCAGATATTAATGTACAAAAAGCAGTAAAGGTAAAGCAAGAAGTGAATGCCGAATAGTTATTAATTAAACGGCATATAAAAACACTAAATATTAGGCGGTGAAGTTTTTGCGGACAGAACCGTCTTTTTTATATTTATTCAGCAATGGCATAATCACATATCCCGACTATAAAAAGCAATTATAAACGACTTAGCAAAAGTTAGTGTTAGCTAACTCTGTATTAGTTTATTTACTTAATAGTGAACCTTACAAGACTTCAAATGAGGTTTTATGAGGTTGTTTTATTTTATATAGATTGCTTGTATGCCTTATAGTATGCGCTAGGTCAGTTATTGATAGGTGATTTATCCACTAGGTAATTTATATTATCTAAGGGTAGGTTTGAATTGAGTAAGAGAAAGAGAGCACTTAAAGCATCCTATTTAAGGCACTATTACCATAACGGTAGCTTATGGCGAGTGAACACTGGTAGAAGTGGTTTATATCGTGAAATGCTTAAACCGATGTTACTGCAATTATTTACAATGCTTGAACATCATAATAAATTATTGATTGTTAGATTTGATTGCCACCAAGACCATTCAACAGAAAGTAGTGATCATATAAGTAAATTCATAAACAAGTTAACTAAACGCTTAAAATGGAAATATAACCTGTGTCGCGTTGGTTATAACTGGACTAGGGAGCAAGAAAAAGCAAAGCATCAGCATTATCATTTTGTATTGATGATAGATGGTAATAAAGCACAACATCCTTTCCATATTCTGCAAATAGCTAAACAAATTTGGCAAGACCAAGAAATGGGTAATACATTTAGCATTGCACCTAATCCGTTTTACCATTTTAAACGGGGTGATGTTGATACCTTGCAACAGGTTATTTGGCGTATAAGTTATTTAGCTAAAGGTCGAGGAAAAGGCTACCGTTCGCCACAAGCAAAAGATTATTCAACAAGCAGAATAAAGCCACCAGTTTAAATCTTAAACCTTTTTTAATAGAGGTGAATTGATCAAACTACTGTTAATAAGCGTTAAGGTTTTGGCGAGGTAATGATTAAAATCCTAATTTATCCTGAGGTTTTTGCGATACCAAAAAAGAGCCACTTTCCTTTATGGTAACACTGGAGGTAACACTAACTTGATCTGTTCTTTATTTTTTTTATTAAGTCATTGTTATTTATATTGTTAAATATCGGGTTCGAAGATGCCTATCGCACCATATCTCAATTCTTCAAAGTATTTTAAAGTCCAAAAACCTATCAAAACCTTATATTCTTCAGCTATTTAGTATTTTTTATGGTCTTTTTATGTTTTTTACCGTCTTGCACAATCCAATCGTTTAGGTAATACCAATCACACTAATTAACTGATCTATTTTACTTGCTAAAATAACT
>NZ_JBAKAZ010000104.1:0-4878 GCF_038155185.1 Psychromonas aquatilis | reverse complement strand
ATATTTTTAAACAATCAGAAAGTCGATACTAGGTGTGCTTTGCTAGACGCTTACATTATACCAATGGAGATAACTACTCTATGATGACCCTTATCCAAAGGTTATAATATTAAGGTCATAATATGAGTATACAAACCGTTCAAAAAATAATGAAAAAACAACCTGTTACTGTTCAGTGCAACACTCCCTTAACAGATATTATTGATACTTTAATCAGCAGTCAAAAACCACAACTTCCAGTGGTTGATAGTAATAAAGCATTAATTGGTGTGGTGTCACTTATTGATTGTCAAAAGGCATTATTAATTAGCGCTTACCATTGTGATAAACCAGTTAAGGTTAATGATGTAATGGCAAAAGAGTTTACATTTTTATCAATAAATGAAGATTTATCAGAGGTCGCCATTAAAACGCAGCACTTGTCCGAAAATATATTTCCTGTTGTCGATAATGGGAAATTAGTAGCAATAGTAAATAGAGCTGATTTATTATTACACTTGCAAAATAATTTAGCGTTATGCGCTTAATAAGTTCAACTAAAGTAGTTCACTTTACACACAAATTTACTGTACAAATGCCTTAAAGCAAGGCAGAGTTCACCTCCTTTTATGAGATGAGCAAAAATAATGAATGTAATACTGGCTATGATAGCGGCCTTTTTTTGGGGAACAACCTACGCAGTTGCGCAATATTCACTATCGGGTTGGCCTCCATTACTGCTAGGTGCTATTAGAGCATTACCAGCAGGCCTTCTATTACTAGCCATAAAACCTAGTCTCCCCAGTAAAAAAGATTGGCCTATATTAATTCGCTTAGGCTCAGTTAATATTGCCATGTTTTTTGGTTTATTATTTATTATGGCGCAAACCTTACCCTCTGCTATTTCTGGTGTTGGTATGGTTTCTCTACCTGTATTTGCGATGTTTTATTATTGGTTATTCCATAAAACCAGACCAACAAAAACACAGGTTACTTCAGGCGCAATCTTAATTTCTTTAGCCTGGCTTTTATTTGATCCTTTAAACCTAAAATTAAATCCGGTCGGACTGTTAGCGATGTTTGCAGCACTAATGAGTATTGTTATAGGCAGTAATATCATTAAAAGTTTAGGGCCTAAAATTCATTGGTGGACAGTGCTTTCATGGCAGTTAATTATCGGCGGACTATTATTAAGTGTCATTGCATTTCTACAAGCATTACATTCGCCAGAGCAATATTTAATTCCTCTGCAAAACTTTAATCTATTAAATGCCCTTGGATTAACTTGGTTAGTTGTTTTAAATACAATGTTGGCTTACGCACTATATGTTTGGTTATTAAGTAGAATGACAGTAGTTGAGTTTACATTTGCAGGGATCAGTAACCCACTTGCAGGTATCCTAACCGGATTATTATTAGTAGGAGAAAAATTTACCCTGTTCCAGTATATGCTAATGGGGTTGATCATCATGACATCTTTATTAGGCTCTTTAATCGGAACTTACTTAGAGCGTAAAAAGAAAGGCTAATAAAAACAGGGTGAATATTAACTCTCATACCAGCGTCAAAGTCTGGGTTAGAGGTGTAATACAGATAATGATAATAAAGCCCCCCCCCCGCTCATTGGTTAATGCTCGGGGTTTGATTAAGGTTTAGAGATTAAGCTTAAAAAGACTCAATCTTTCTTTTCGACAGTCACTTGAATTTTTTTGCTATTACCAGCAAACCATTTTTGAACATACAATGAACCAATAATTGGCGGCTCCCCTTCCGCAGGGACCTCTTTGTAACGGACGCTGTTTTTAGTTTCTTTTTCTATTTCAAAATTAACAATTTTATTAGCCATTTTTTAACTCTTTTTTTAATGCTTTTTTCTCTAGACGGCGACGCTTAAAGAAGGCACTTATTTTAGCTGCACATTGTTCAGCATCAACACCAGCAGTTACCTCAATTTGATGGTTTAAATGTTCATTACACACCAGGTTAAAAATACTGCCTGCAGCACCTGTTTTATAATCTCCAGCACCATAAACAAGTCGCTTAATACGAGCATGAACTAAAGCACCAGCACACATTGGACAGGGTTCAAGTGTAACGTACAAAGTACAATCAATTAAACGGTAATTTTGCAGTGCATTGCCAGCCGCTGAAATAGCTATGATCTCTGCGTGTGCACTTGCATTATGCTCTAAAATAGAGAGGTTCCAACCTTCCCCAACTATTTTATTATCTTTAACAATTACAGCACCAACTGGAATTTCCCCCACTTGCTCTGCTTTATCAGCCAATAATAATGCATACTGCATCCAATCATGATCTGTATAATGTTCTGTTTGCATTGAAAGGTTCTAATTTAAAATGAGTGAGTAATACAAGGTCGCTATTTCTGTCCCGAAAACTAAATAACTCCAACCAGCGATCGCTAAATAAGGACCAAAAGGTAGTGGGCGACTTTTTTTATCAGCGGACATAAGCAATGTAATTATGCCTATTATCGCCCCAGAAAGAGAAGATAATAAGATAATCAAGGGTAATGCCTGCCAACCGAACCAAGCACCTAAGGCCGCAAGTAATTTAAAGTCACCGTACCCCATTCCCTCTTTACCTGTTACAAGCTTAAACAACCAATATACAGACCAAAGTGCTAGATAACCAAACACAGCGCCTAAAATGGCATCTTGTAACAGTGAAAAAGAACTGGATATATTAATTAATAAGCCAAGCCACAGTAAGGGTAATGTAATTTGATCGGGCAGTAACATAGTATCTACATCAATAAATGTTAAGCATATCAAAGCCCAGGTAAAAATAAGCGCAAATAGAATAGGCCAACCAAAAGGAAGAAAATAAGCAACGCCTAAAGACATCACTCCGGTTAATAACTCAATCGCTGGATAGCGCGCTGAAATTTTACAACCACAATGTTTACAACGGCCTTTTTGTAAAAGCCAACTAAGTAGTGGGATATTCTCTGTTGAACCAATAATATGCTTACATTCAGGGCAACGTGACCGAGGAAGCACTAAATCAAAACGTTCCTCATTGACTTCGATATTCGCATCAGGAAAACTATCAGCGCAATCGGCTGCCCAACTGCGCTGCATCATAATAGGTAGCCTATAAATAACGACGTTTAAAAACGAACCAATTAAGACTCCTAGGATAAGAACAAAGCCTAAATAAAAGCTCGGCACTTGCTCCATCAATATGACGAGATCACTCATAGTTACCTTTATTTTTTAAGATGCGCAGTACTAATTAATTAGTTGCAGGACAAATCTCATCATCAGTAAAAAAGAATGCAATTTCTTGAGCAGCAGACTCAGGGCTATCTGAACCATGTACTGCGTTATAACGAGTTGATTCAGCAAAGTCTGCACGAATCGTTCCCGCTGCTGCTTGAGTAGGATCTGTTTTACCAATTAACTCTCGGTATGCAGGGATTACATCTTCACCTTCTAAAACTTGAACCATAATTGGTCCTGATGTCATAAACTCAATCAGCGGTTCGTAAAAGTCTCTTCCTTCATGTTCAGCATAAAACCCTTCTGCTTGCTCACGAGATAAAAACATCATTTTTGCAGCAACAATAGTAAAATGAGATTGCTCAAATCGTTGTAAAATAGTACCAATTAATTGTTTTTTTACTGCATCTGGTTTAATAATAGAAAGTGTTCTTTGTAATGGCATAATAAACTCTTAGGTTAAATGAAGTGAAACAGTAATATAACCTGTTCGAATAGAGGCTATCAATAGTAAACTTGTTTGTTGAGGCCTTAATAGCATATTATTTTATAAGTAAAAGACATAACTCTTCTAGAAAAGGCAAAGATGATTCGAATCTCACGGTTAAACAATAAGTTAAAGCTTCTTTACTTATTTATTTTATTGCTTGCAATATCAAGTTATTATCTTTTGCCTCGCGTCCCTAAAGAGTTGACCGTCATAGATAAAATGGGTAAGCATTCAACAGCGCTTTGCCCTCAACTCACTCCGGCCATGCCAGCACAAGCAGCGGGTTTCGTCGACGATACATTTTCACTGTTAAACTGGAATATCTATAAACAACAAAATCCGCAATGGCAAACACAATTAGAAAAGTGGTCTAGTGAAACAGATTTCATCACCTTACAAGAAGCAAAGTACGATCAACGCTTAATCGACTTTAGTGACCAAGAGCATCTCTACCCGCTACAAAATGTTGCTTTTTCTATGCAAGGGACGGATTATGGTGTCAACACATTTAGCCGTATTCAACCTTTACAAAAGTGTGCTACTCGTTATTCTGAGCCTTGGACTTATATCCCTAAAACTGGCTTAGCCAGTACTTATGCAATACGAGGTTCTCAACAAACCTTACTATTAATTAACTTACATGGCGTCAATTTCACCTTAACTTCGACCCCGTTAAAAGAACAAGTATCACCTTATTTACAACTCATCGAAGCACATCAAGGCCCGATTATTATTAGTGGTGATTTTAATACTTGGAGTAAAGCAAGAAGTGAGGAAGTCATCGACACACTTATATCAGAAGGCTTTGCAGAAACATTATTTTCCAAAGATCAACGTTTGATTGTCTTTGGTTACCCACTAGATCATGTATTTTATCGTGACTTAACGGTATTAGGTGCGCAAAGTATAGAAACGGATGCCTCTGATCATACGCCACAGCGAGTTACCTTTAGTCTGTAAATTTTATACAAAGGTATACTCATAAATAAACCAAAAGCAGAATACGAGACTTAGAAAATGAAAAAGTAATAAATTTAAAAGGGATTATTTAAAGTATCGAACAGATTGATATTTTTTATGATATTGAGAAGATTTAACTTTGGGAAGTAATTTGGAGCGGTACACGAGACTCGAACTCGTGACCCCAACCTTGGCAAGGTTGTG
>NZ_JBAKAZ010000103.1:0-4946 GCF_038155185.1 Psychromonas aquatilis | reverse complement strand
ATAAGTGATAATAATACCACCTTAAATGGTGTCCGAGATCATTAGACCACTACAATTTAACTTAGTTAGAGACAAAATCGATTTATAATGAACTACTTATATAAATTTAACATGATTTAACGGATGAGCGCTGTTTTTTATTTAAGTTTGAGATTGAGGGGAAGCTTGTGGGTGTCAAAAATCTTTGTTTGTTGAGATAACAGATTTGCGGTTTGTTATTCATTCTGTACAAAGGCTTATTATTAGCAATAACAAGCTAAAGACAAACCACATAATAGTATCATTAGAGCTTTAGCCTTTAAGTGGATAAGGATAGTATTTAGATGTTGGAAAACTAACACTCCCTAGGATGAATCAACCTATTTAGCGGCGCTAAAAAGAAAGAGTTCACCGCTTTTAAGATTTGTAATTAATAGCTAAATTTTACTAGCTACCCACCTCAGGGCGTGTAGTTGGATCATTATTACTTACTTAATGCAATTTTAGCCGCCAACCCAACTAATAAGAAGCCAGATACTCCCTCAATAATTCGCGTGTAACGACTTGCTTTGCGACTGCCAAACAACCAACTACCTGCTATTGCATAAATGGTATTACATAATGTTGCTAATGCACTGAATAGTAAACCTAAAATAAGAAGCTGAATATTAGTTGACCCCGCTGCTACATCAATAAATTGAGGCAAAAAAGAAAGGAAAAATAAAGCGAATTTAGGATTTAAAACACTAACAACTACACCTTGCTTAAAAACGTTACTTTCTTGCTTTGAATTATTACTAATTGAAAGTTTAGATTTCCCTTGCCACATTGACTTTAATGACATAATCCCTAAATAAAGAAGATAAGCCGCACCTAACCACTTTACAACAGAAAAAGCCAATGCAGAACCCAATATAATTGCCGATAGGCCTAAGCATGCAGCTAAGGTGTGAACAAAATAGCCAACACCTAACCCTAATGCAGCTTTCATCCCACTCGCCATTTTCCCTTTCATTGTATTAGAAACAATATAAATCACATCAGGTCCAGGAATCAGGTTGATTGATAAGCATGCGATTGTAAATAACAGTAATGTATGAAACTCCATGCAGATACTCCTTGCTATTTTTTTGATCTAACGAGGCTATGGAATTTCTCATTTCCAGCCTGATTATTTAAAATAAAAATCACATTAATTCACATTTATTTTAGATTCAAACAAATTATTAACTTTTCACTAAATGATTGATTAAATTGAGTTGTAAGCATGTTTATAGCAGAGTAACTCAGGACAGCCATAAATTTAAAAGTATGAAACAAGCCTAAATGCAATTGTCAAAATCATCAGAATTACTAGATAAATCATCAAGCTTATGGGGGCCAAGAGCTTTACTTACCAAGGCCCTTGTTTCTTAACTGTTATTGGTGGTAAGCATTTTCTGCTTTATAAAATCAATAAACACCCTATTCTTGTTGGGCATGTATTTGCTTTGTACAAACTGCAAACAGATATCACCTTGGTAATTACCTTGTAATTTCCAATCCTCTAATAAGGGGACCAACTGGCCTGATTGTACTGATTGATTAACCATATAATCGGGTAATGTACCAATACCAAAACCTTGTTCGATGGCATCTCTTCGCATGCCACTGTGATTAACTAAATAAGGGCCGCTTACCTCTACAGTTGCCTGTTGATTATTTTTCATAAACTTCCAACGAGTATCTATTGCATTTTCACCTAAGCAGATACAAGCGTGATCTTTTAAATCATCGGGGTGCAAAGGTGTTGCATTGTTTTGTAAATATTCAGGGCTAGCACACACGCTTTGCACGACACTACCCAGTTTTATATTGACCAATGCCTCAAGAGGCTGCTCAGTAATATGAATTAAAAAATCAATTGAATCATGGATTGGATCTAACACTTGGTCAGTTACTTTGAGGTGCAATTGAATCTCAGGATATTGTTTTAAAAACTCAACAAATAAAGGCCGCAATACTTGGTTTGCGAGTGATTTAGGCGCTGCAATTCTTAACAACCCTCTCACCGTTGATGTCGTAGAGGTACTGGCACTTATAGCTTGCTCAGCTGCTTCTAACATCTGCTTGCAAGATGCAAAAGTCACTTCTCCTGACTCTGTTAACGCGAGCTTCCGTGTAGTGCGTTGAATTAGTTTTATACCTAAAGCATCTTCTAAGCGACTAATTTGTCGACTCACAGCAGAAGGTGTGACACCTAATTTTTTAGCCGCTTTACTAAAATTACCTTGCTCAGCAACGGTAACAAAAATAGCCATATCAGCTAATAATGGAATTACTTTATTTGTGTTCATTTGGAACAAATCCTTTGACCAATAAGTACATTGTTATAATTTTTTCATAAATTATCATATCTACAAAATAAAAAGTAACCTTTTAAAGTAAGAGAGATAAAGATGGAATCATTAATAAATACATTTATGGCTGAACTGATTGCAGTCAGTGCTATCGCAGCTTTAATGGCTGTTATTCCAGGAGCAGATTTTGTGATGGTTACTCGAACCAGTATTCGCAATGGTCGTTGGGCTGGACTGTACACAACCTTTGGCGTCTGCATATCAATTTGTATACATGCGACTTACTCAATTGCTGGGTTGGCCGTGGTGATTGCGAATTCGGTATGGATATTTTCTATGATTAAATATTTAGGCGCTGCGTACCTTGTCTATATTGCTTGGCAGTTATTAACAACACGTGAATTATTAACGAATAATCAGCCTATTGAAAATGATGAAATATCACGTTTTTCAGCTTTATCTTTAGGGTTTATGAGTAATATATTAAATCCTAAAGCACCGATATTTTTTATCAGTATTTTCACGCAAGTGGTCTCTTTAGATACACCACTGGTTATGCAAATAAGTTATGGGCTAATTATCGCGATGGCACATCTGATTTGGTTTAGTAGTGTCGCTTTATTGCTATCACACCCTAGTTTGTTGCCACGTTTTAATAAACATAAAAAGAAAATAGATAACGTTGCAGGTATCATCTTAATTCTATTTTCGGTTAAGTTAACCTTATTGAGTTAATACATAATTTATAATAACGAGATCTTACTATAAGGCTTAAACCTTTTACTCATTGCCTTATAGTAAGTTTGAACACAGGTTACTTTTTAAACCATAAATTAACTAAGATTACACAGACTAAAACCAATAAAACACATTGATTAATCTGTTGCCAATCAAACCAATGAATAAGTAAACCTCCACTAATAACTGCAATAATACTTGCTAAGGCAATGATCACTTCTGAGATCCCTTGTGCCTTACCTTTTTCTTCAGGTTTAATGGCTTTGGTGTATTGCGCAGTGCCTACCATATACACACAGTTCCAGCCAATACCGAGTAAAAATAAACTAACGTAATAATTAAGTAACGCTATGCCTATTATTGCTACCACGGTACTCAGGGATAAAATTTTGTTAATCAAGGATATCTATATGTTTTAACATATAAAACATACTTAAATAAAAGTGCCACAACCGTCAGAATTAATAACTAATTAAGGACACTCATATTATCCGGTAATAGATCGCTATTTAGCTGTTGTTTCATTCCATGCTTTTAATTCAGCGTTAGACCATGTCCCATAAGATGCATTTGGAAATACAATCCAATCTTTTCCAAAGTGTTCAGCCTTTAATTTTACAAGATCACGTTGATAGTCTGTAGACTCTTTGTTTTTAAATTCAGCAGCAAAATCAGCTAAGCTATCGCCCATTAACATTACAATATCAAAGTTCTGCTGACGAACCGACTCACGACGCGTTTCTTTCATTTTCGTATAAAGTAATACGTTATCTTTACTCACTTGTGGAAGCCCTAACGCATTCAATGTTTTTAGTGTTGCGTCTTTATTTTCTTGGAAGCGATCAGAGATATAGAATATCTTGATACCTTTTTGGTCGATAAAGTTAACAAAATCTTTTGCACCTGGGATCAAGGTTGGATGACCATTTTTCTCCCAATCACTCCAAGTATCCCACGTACTAAAATCATGACAATTATTAACATCTCGAACTAATAGAGGGCTGTTATCTATTACTGTTTCATCTAAGTCCAATACAACAGCAGGTGTTTTATCCGATTTATGCTCAGCAAGAATCTGAGTAATACGGTATGTAGCAAATTGGTATGCTTGTAGTTGCAACGCCATTACTTCAGCAGATTGTTGTTGATAGCGCAATGCCATTTTATATTCTTTTGGCTGGCAAAAAGCATTATCAGACTCAGCGAAAGATAATGGACTAACTAGCGGTAAAGCAAGTAATAAAGAGGTGGCTATTTTTTTCATGGAAATCCTTTCTCTGTTAAATAAGTGATGAAATATCCCATAAGTCTTCGATAAACACCAATTTAATTAAGACTAAAAAAATATTTTTTATATATATTTCAATTACTTTTTCACAAAATACCGTAATCATTAATGATGGACATATATGGTCAAAAATTAAAGTAAAACAAAAAAATAGTCATAATTAATAACTAATGTACCTCAAATTTCTAAACTAAATAAAGTAATATGTATATTTAGATAAATCATGAATCTTGCGCATGGAAACCATTAGCTCCTTAATCGACACCTCAATCAACACCTTAATCAAGGACATCCAAGTATTTAAAAATATCAAATGAGTCTAAATACCAACGAAAAAGCAGTCATAATTAATAACTAATGCACCTCAAGTTTCTAAACTAAAGAAAATAATGTGAATTTTTAGATAAATTATGAATCTTGCGCATGGAAACCATTAGCGAATGCTAATTATGTTTTTAATTTGTGGGTGTGGAGCAAGATTAATGAACTTGTCGTCGCAGTTGATTTTTACTCGCTATCCAGCATTTTCCAGTATGCTCTGCGAATAATGCTAATGCTTCTAAAGAGCCCACTGCACCTTGGTAATCTTTACCAAATCGACT
>NZ_JBAKAZ010000102.1:0-4952 GCF_038155185.1 Psychromonas aquatilis | reverse complement strand
ATATTTTTAAACAATCAGAAAGTCGATACTAGGTGTGCTTTGCTAGACGCTTACAATATAGTCACTACTTTAACTTTAGTCGTTAATTTTATTCTGAAGTGCTTGAATTATGGGGTTATATAAAATACTGTTTATAAAAACAGTTGGGAGAGCGCGTTGAAATTATATATTGCTGAAAAACCAAGTCTAGCGAGAGCTCTCTCAGAAGCTCTTCCTAAACCATTAAAAAAAAGAGATGGTTACATAGAAGCTAATAACGGTGATGTTGTTACTTGGTGTATTGGACATTTATTGGAACAAGCTGAGCCTGATGCCTACGATGAAAGGTATAAAAAGTGGGTTATCTCCGATTTACCTATTATCCCTACTAAATGGCAGTTAAAGCCTAAAGCTCAAACCAAAAAGCAGCTAACAGTTATCAAGAAACTGATCAAACAGTCAAAAATCATCGTCAATGCTGGGGACGTGGATAGAGAGGGGCAGATCCTTGTTGATGAGGTGATCAATTATTGTGGTGCCTCTAAAACTAAAATAGCTAATGCTCAACGTTGCTTAATCAGCGATATGAATTTTGCAGCGGTTAAAAAATCGGTTAATAACCTAAAACCAAATAAAGATTATATTCCATTGGCAGTTTCTGCATTAGCGAGAGCAAGAGCAGACTGGTTGTACGGACTCAATATGACGCGGCTTTGTACGTTACAAGGACAAAAGTCAGGTTATCAAGGTGTTTTGTCGATCGGCCGTGTTCAAACTCCAATACTGGCTTTAATTGTTAATCGACATATTGATATTAATAATTTTATCTCTAAACCTTTTTATGAAGTGATCGCCAACATTGAAACAAGTGACAGGGTTAAATACCAAGGTAAATGGAAACCAAGTGCCGCCTGTGAACCGTTTATGGATGATGAGAAGAGAGTCTTATCAAAAAGTCTTGCCCTTAATGTTATCGAACGCATTAATGGACAGCAGGGAAAAATAATTAAAGTTGCTCAGGATAAAAAAAAGCAGCAGGCTCCTTTACTCTATAATTTATCTAGCTTACAAATAGCCGCAGCTAAAGTGTTTTCAATGAGCGCTAAACAAACACTTGATATATGCCAGCAACTTTATGAAAAGCATAAACTAATAACTTACCCTCGATCGGATTGTCAGTACTTACCAAAAGAACATTTAAATGATATTCAAGCAGTGACCAATGCCATTGCTAGCGTATCAAGTAAATCACAAAAAATGTTAGCGGATGCAGATTTAAGCATTAAAAGTAGAGTATGGAATGACGCTAAAGTAGGGGCTCATCATGCTATTATTCCAACGGCAAGAAACAAAGCAACAGGTGTATTATCAGCAAATGAAATGAAAATATATGAGTTAGTTGCACGGCAGTATATCGCTCAGTTTTATCCTCCTTTTGAATATCTTGATAAACAAATACATACTGATATTGCCTCAGGTCTTTTTATTAGTAAGCAAAAAGATATTTTAAGTAATGGTTGGAAAGCACTATTTCCGACTGCCACTAAAAATAAAGAAGCCGCTGAGTTTTCATCCGTTGCCTTACCACAAGTCAAAGTCGGTGACCAAGTGCAATGTATAAAAGGGGATTTAATTGAAAAAAATACAACTCCTCCCAAACCTTTTACTGATGCTACTCTATTAGGTGCCTTAACTGGTATTTCAAGATTTGTAACTGACCTAGAGATAAAAAAAGCACTGAAAGAAACCGATGGTCTAGGAACAGAAGCGACACGAGCTGGAATCATCGAGTTATTATTTAAGCGCGGTTATATAGTCAAAAAAGGCAAGGAAATACATCCTACAGAGGTGGGCTCCCAGCTGATTACTGCATTACCTTTACAAATATCACAACCTGATATGACAGCAATGTGGGAGTCGCAGCTAGAATCAATATCGACAAAGTCCATGAGTTATCAAGCATTCATAAATGGCGTGCAGGGAAACCTTGAATTATTAATTAATGAAGTAAAAAATATCAGCTTTACAGGATTACCAAAAACAACCAATAAAAAAGTTTTTAGAAAAAAGACTAAAGCGAGAACCTATAAAAAGTAATGTGATTTAATGTTAAGCAAGCGTGAAGAGGTTATGCATTGAAGTATTTAGAATGTGCTTATAGTGTTAACAGTCTGATATCACTTATCTCATGGCATTTTTAATAATGTAAAATATTACTAACCTCGCGATTAAACTCTATAATAGTTAACTTAAATAGCGAATCTCTATTGTCATTACCAAGCTTTCATTAATCTGCAAGCTTTAGTTGGCTCGGTTTCTGTGGTAATAAAGGTCGTTGTTTATTATTACCACCATCCTACGGTTTTTTTATTCTAATCCCTTAAATGTATATTCAAGCATACCAGGGATGGGGGCGGGGCAACTTAATAAAGCGCCTTCTAGTGGGTTTTTCTGAAGTTGTTCGGCAGTCATTTTTTGCTTGGCACTGGTAATAAACATAGTTTTCAACTCTTCGCCACCAAAGCAGACCATGGTTGGGTTAGTGACTGGAACGGATAAACGTTGTAATAGCTCACCATCTGGACTAATACAGATAATTTCACTACCACCGTATAATGCGCTCCAATAGTTTCCTTGTTGATCAACCGAGGCTCCATCTGGCCTACCTTGTGACTCATCCACTTGATAAAAGAGACGCTGATTACTGACTTGGCCTTTTTGAGGGTCATAATCACATTGGTATATTTTACGCTCTGGTGTATCGGACCAATATAAGGTTTTATTATCAGGGCTAAATGCTAAGCCATTACAAGTCCAACTTTTTCCTACAAGGGCTGTGACTTGTAGGTCGTTATTAAGTTGATAAAACTGTCCAAAAATTTGGTCCTTATTGGGATTAACTGTGCCGGCAATAAAGCGACCAGCACTATCGCAACGTCCATCGTTAAAACGTTGTGCTGGTAAATGCTCTTCAGGATCGCTAATAAAAGTTAGTTCAGATTGTGCGTCTGCTAATGAGTAAAAACCTGATTGCCCAGCGATAATTAACCCGCCTGATTGAGACAGCGTAAAACAGCCTATCTGTTCAGGGAGATGTCGTACTTGATGATGCTCAGTTTGTAAGTTGAAACTATGAAGTTGATGCTGGAGAATGTCTACCCACCATAACTGTTTACTTTGGTGATCCCAACGAGGACATTCACCTAATTGAAAGCGTGCTGATAATAGAGCTTCCATATATTCTCCTGTATAG
Source organism: Psychromonas aquatilis (assembly GCF_038155185.1). Classification (NCBI taxonomy): domain Bacteria; kingdom Pseudomonadati; phylum Pseudomonadota; class Gammaproteobacteria; order Alteromonadales; family Psychromonadaceae; genus Psychromonas; species Psychromonas aquatilis. Next base: position 1,720 of record NZ_JBAKAZ010000102.1, on the reverse strand, counting down.
ATAAGTGGGTAGATTGAGTAATATTACCTATTTTTCTTGTAACGACGGCGTCTTGCTTCTTTTACTTCAATTTTCTTCTGTGCTTTTTCTGCCATTATTCTTTCAACTTCAAGTTTTTCAACAGCGACCATCTCAGGTATTTCCATGCTTATTGGACCTAATGCACCTGAGCGTAATTCATTGAGCAATATCGTAGACACTTTATAGATATCAAAATGCCCGCCAGCACGTAATGCGCCACGGCGCTTAGCAATTAATTCCATTAGTTCATGATCAGATTGTGGAGTCTCATCAAACTCATAACGTTGTTGTAAACGTGGTAAATAATGGGTAATTAAATAATCTGCTGCATAATATGCAATATCTTCATATTCAATAGCAGTGTCTTTAATCGCACCCGTTACTGCTAAACGATAGCCAGAGTTGGCATTTTCAATTTTTGGCCATAAAAATCCAGGTGTATCAGATAACATAATGCCGCTTGGTAAACGAATACGTTGTTGATTTTTAGTCACCGCTGGCTCATTGCCGGTTTTAGCGATAATACGATCAGCTAAAATATTGATGATTGTTGATTTACCTACATTAGGGATCCCCATGATCATCGCTCTAATTTGCTTATCCTGACTTAATCGATTAGGTAACATTTTCTCACATAGCTTGGTGATTTGATGTACTTGTTCTGTTTTGCTAGTAGTAATAGCAATCGCTTTAATGCCTTGCTCTTGTTCAAGGTATTCAATCCATTTAGCGGTGATAGCAGGATCAGCTAGATCAGATTTATTTAACACTTTAATACAAGGGGTTTTTTCACGAATAGCTTCAATTAATGGGTTTTCACTACTATAAGGAATACGAGCATCAACGACTTCAATAATGATATCGACCTGAGGGAGAACTTCTTTGATCTGCTTATGTGCTTTATGCATGTGCCCAGGAAACCACTGGATATTCGCTTTACTCATTTTATTTTATTGCCTTTTATTTTTTATTGCGTAGCTCATAGGGTGTTAAAGCGATGAGCTGACATTTTTATTGCCTTTGATTTACTTATTTTAACTGATGCAGAGTAATAGATACATTTAATTTCTATTATCCAGTAAGTAACTAAGCGACGAGCATAGGTTTATTGATCTTTGAGTTATTTAATTTGAGCTAACATGAGTGATAACGGATGAGAGCGAATATAGAAATAATGCTGGTGGTTATAATAAAAGGGTAAAAGACATAATTATTGTTGTCTGTCGTTAGGCGGGTAGTCAGACTTTTATTTATAAAAGTATAATTAGACAGTACGTGTCTACGGAGTTTGTTTAGTGGAGGCAATCGTTATTCGAGTGCATTTTATTACTTATTATATTACCTACTATATAGAAGAGAGATTTCACTGCTTTAATCATGCAATGTGATGACATAATTATTAACGGTGATGTTATCAATTTTTGATCGATTTTTATCTAGATACATAACCTTGATAAATATCATGTTAATAATATCGTTAATTTTTAAATAAAACTGAACTTTAAAGTTGGTTTTCTGATTATTTTGACAAATTCACCTTTGTGTTTAAACAATTTGAAAGTTAATAAAACACATTAAGTAGTGGATTTTCGCATACAATATAAACGACTTGTTTGTTAAGTGACCACTCAAACAATTAATCGTAAATAATCACAATAAAACGCTTGCCAATGTGATCTGAATCCCTATAATGCGCATC
>NZ_JBAKAZ010000101.1:0-5035 GCF_038155185.1 Psychromonas aquatilis | reverse complement strand
TTCAATAACTATCATTGATGTACTTCAATAACTATCATTGATGTACTTCAATAACTATCATTGATGTACTTCAATAACAATGTATGTGATTTGGTTTGATGAAGTTAATAATGTAAAGGGGCTTTCGTAGGGTTGATAGTGATTATTAAAAATTAAGCCTGTTTTGTTTGTTCTCGCTTTGCTGGTGTATTTTCTTGGCCAGCAAAGCGAGAGTTATGTTTTTGTACCTTGTGAGATTACAATACGTTTCCTTCGCCTTCTCCAAAGCGATATATAACCTTACCTGATATTTGTTGGTCATGGCTACTTTCATCTGTAGTGAAGTAGTTAGTTGCATCAACTTGTAAAGCCCATTTATTGTTGAGCTTGTAATGGAAACCGATTCCGGCATTGACTTGGAAGTTGTATAGACTTTTATCTTGATCCCAAATCTCTTCACCGATCCCTGCTGTGACAAAAGGTCTGAATGGCGATTCTGTATTAAAGTAATATTGGCCATCGACACTAAAGGTTTCATAATCGTAATCACGATCAGCAAAGGTTTGTAGCATTTTAGTTGAGTTATAATTTAAGCGAGCAGAGAAGCTTGGTGTAAAGTATAAACCTAATGATACTTGTCCATATTCTTGGCTTTTTAAGCCACGTTTATTATCAAAGATGACATGACCACCACCTAAACTAATACCTATAATACCCGTATTAACTGGATCTTTTGTATTAGCAAATGAGTAGCCGCTATTGCGTTTACGTTTACCACTAATACCCGACTGAGCTGCATTATCTTCATCGCCAAAAATATAGTTTACTTCAAACATAATTTGTTTGTCGTTTGGAATTCTTGCAGCTGAACTTTGCTCAGATATTTTAACGTAGCCTGTTCCTGCTTTTATGACGTCTCGTCCAAACAAGCGGTTTACATTTCGTCCAACCGAATCAATAGGGTCTAGCAAAAATAAAGCAAGGTTACCAAGGTCTTCACGTCCCCATACCGTACCACCATTTGACCAAATCTCTCTTTCTTTATTAAAGGCCCATTCACCATATACCCAGCCTAATACCGGTGTAACAACAAGGTCTTGCATAGAAGGAGTTTCAGCAAAAGCTTCTACACCGTATTCCCAAAATACTGTAGACATAAGTGTAGAGTAAAGAAATGAATCCCACTGTCGGTAACCCGATTTACGCGCAGTTTGGTAGTATGCACCGCCGAAGTAAGGGTGCATTATATAGTTCAATACAACATCATCGCGATCCCAAACAGGCCCTTCTTTAACATTTTCCACCCATTTGCTTGGTAAACTTTGATCGCCACTGCTTTCCCAGTTTGTTACCGAATCAGGCAATACTGCAAGTACTGAAATTGCGCCTAATCCATAGTAAAAAATAGAGCCTGTTTGTGAGACTAAACGGTCGCTATCTTCTCCGTTTTTAGGAGAAAAAAGTGATACTTGATAGGGACTATCGTAGAACTCATCTGCTACATCATATTGTTCCCATGCTGAGTTAGTAAACGAGACCTGATAGGGTTGGTTTTCTGACTCTGTTTGTTGCTCTTCTTGTACAGATAGCTCTTCTTCGATCTCAAGGTCGGTATTTAAAGCCTCTACGTATTCAGGTGTTTCTTGTAAGTCATTTTGCTCAACAGCAGGAACAGCTGTTGACTCTACATTAATTAATTGCGATGTTGGATTTACTGAGTTAGTCGACTCATTCGCTGCAAATAAAGCTGGTGTTGAGAAAGTAAGTAGAAATAAAAAAGTTCCTACCTTATATTGTTTAATATTCACAAAGGATTCCTTGCAGGCAATACTTTTTACTAAGTAAATGAGCGCCTGTTAATTTTACTAAATAAGCTCAGGGATAAAAAAATTGACCATTATCACGTTTTTTTAGATTTCTGCAATGCCGATTTTATTTTAGCACTAGGTGAATCACGATAAAGCCAGGTTAACTTGATTTAAAGCATTTAGTATCAATGGCTTATGCTTTTATTGGCTTTTATAAATTTATTGTTTTTTTGAGTCAATAATAGATGAATTAATTTACTTTTATGTTTTAAATTATATGAAACATAGCGGTTTTACTTTTAAGTGTATTATCATGTGTAGTTTATCAAATTAGTACGCTCTGCTAATTAATCAGTTATAGGTATTTTTTATGCAAAGAACGCGACCATCCATTTTTTATATTGATTTTTTACGCTTTATAGCAGCAATTGCTGTAATTACCATTCATGTTTTAGGCCCTTTTCGTTATTTATACGGAGAAATTGATGGCGGAGATTGGTTAGCTGCTGCGGGGCTTAATAGTTTAACCCGCTGGGCTGTACCGGTCTTTATGTTGCTTAGCGGCGCTTTGTTACTTTCCACTGAAAAGCCTTTGCAATGTCAGCACTACCTTAGTAAGCGAGTAAGTAAGGTTGTGATCCCGTTTATTGGCTGGACAATTATTTATGCGATTGCGGGTGGCTTTATCATTGATGGTGTATTTACTGGTGTTTGGGATAAACAAGTGACCTTAAGTTTTTTAAATCATGCTGCTAATGAACCCGTTTGGTACCACCTGTGGTTTTTTTACGATTTTATCCCTTTATATTTTGTGATCCCTTTTTTAATTCCATTATTGAAAAAAGCGCCAACTGAGTATATTCAATTCGCTTTAGTAACTTGGGGTGTTTTATTTTTAATGCACTGGTTAAAAGTAGAGAGCTTTTTACAACAGAATCTAGTCTTGTATAGCGGTTATCTTGTACTCGGCTGGTTTTTATTTAATAGGGATAACAGACCGCAATTAAAAGCATGGGTTACTGTTGGAGTGATGATGCTCTGTTTCAATTTTTTTGGAACTTGGTATTTAGCGCTAGAGAAAGGGGCATACAGTTCCTTTTTTATGGGCTATAAAACATTAAATACTGCTGTGATTGCCGGGATGCTATTTGTTTTAGCACAAACATACGCAGATAAAATTAGCGGTAAATTTCGAAGCTTTGTTTCTCTCGTTTCAACTTATAGCTTAGGTATTTATTTATTACATCCACTATTATTAATACCTGTTCGTGACTTAGCGAATGGATTCTATAGCGTTTTTCCGAGTAATTGGATTGCTATTCCTGTGATTACAGTTATTACTTTAATGATCTCACTAGTATTAACAATGGGATTGGTAAAAATACCATTAATAAAGCGTTTAGTACCGTAACCTTCTTTTAGTTATTGTTATTAGGGGTGATATGAGGCTCTTATTATTCATATCACCTTTTTAATGTATTGTTTTTGTAATTATCTTCCCTTTATTTGCTAAAAAGTCTCAACTCCTTTTTTTATCCACATTTCCTGCACATTACTTATCTATAGTCTCTACATCGGCTCAGAAGGGAGCCATCATAACTAAGTTAATTAAAAGAAGAGGTTTATATGAATAAATTTATTTTAAGCGGTGTAGCATTAATGGTTTCAAGTTCACTAACTATGGCTGCAACAAATAACACTGTAAATAAAGACTTTGAAAGTTTCGATACAAATAAAAATGGTGAAATTACATTAACTGAAGCAACGGGTCGACTAGCAAAACACTTTGACAAAATAGATGCAGATTCAAATGGTTCAATTTCATCTGCTGAGTTTAATACCATGTTAGAGATGAAAAAGAATAGAGAACATAAAAAGCCACAGTTTAGCGACTTTGATGCTAATAATGATGGTGCTATTACTGCTGAAGAATTTGCTGCAGTTGATAAACACCATGGTAAAGGTCATAAAAAACCTGATTTCGCTAAAATCGATGCCGACAGTGATGGTGTGATCAGTAAAGATGAAGCAAAAGGTCGTTTATTAAAAGGTTTTGATAAAATTGATGCCGATGGTAATGGTTCACTTTCACAAGATGAATTAAAAGCGGCGGGTGATAAACATCGCGGTAAAGGTCACAAAAAACCTGACTTCGCTAAAATCGATGCCAACAGCGATGGTGTGATCAGTAAAGATGAAGCAAAAAGTCGTTTATTAAAAGGGTTTGATAAAATTGATACCGATGGTAATGGTTCACTTTCACGAGATGAATTAAAAGCAGCGGGTGATAAACACCGTGGTAAGGGTCACAAAAAACCTGACTTTACTAAAATCGATGCCGACAGTGATGGTGTGATCAGTAAAGATGAAGCAAAAGGCCGTTTATTAAAAGGTTTTGATAAAATTGATGCCGATGGTAATGGTTCACTTTCACAGGATGAATTAAAAGCAGCGGGTGATAAACATCGTGGTAAAGGTCACAAAAAACCTGACTTCGCTAAAATCGATGCCAACAGCGATGGTGTGATCAGTAAAGATGAAGCAAAAGGGCGTTTATTAAAAGGTTTCGATAAAATTGATACCGATGGTAATGGTTCACTTTCACAAGATGAATTAAAAGCGGCGGGTGACAAACACCGTGGTAAAGGTCATAAAAAACCTGACTTTACTAAAATCGATGCCAACAGCGATGGTGTGATCAGCAAAGATGAAGCAAAAGGTCGCTTATTAAAAGGTTTTGATAAAATTGATGCCGATGGTAATGGTTCACTTTCACAAGATGAATTAAAAGCAGCGGGTGATAAACATCGCGGTAAAGGCCATAAAAAACCTGACTTTACTAAAATCGATGGCAACAGTGACGGTGTGATCAGTAAAGATGAAGCAAAAGGCCGTTTATTAACTAACTTTGATAAAGTGGATACTGATGCGAATGGTTCAATTACTAGTGCTGAGTTTGAATTGGTGAAAAAAATGAATCCAGTTCATAAAATGCATAAGCGTCCTACATTTGACATGTTAGATGCAAATAAAGACGGTAAAGTAACTCAAGCTGAGTTTGATACATTTGCACAACAAAAGCCTGGGATGGAAAAATAATTTAAATCTCGTATAGGCATGTCCTAATAAATAAAAATCCCCCATTGATATTATTCAATGGGGGATTTTTTTATGCGTATTTTTATTGATAAAATAGTAATACCAATCACACTAATTAACTGATCTATTTTACTTGTTAAAATAACTTA
>NZ_JBAKAZ010000100.1:0-6139 GCF_038155185.1 Psychromonas aquatilis | reverse complement strand
TACCTGAGATTGGCGTGACTGCGTCATAACAACTACCTCTTAACATGTAAAACTATATAAATAAAAGATAGAAGAGTAATGATGAACCGTCAAAGTTTATGGGTGTCCACGATCTCACGATCTCAGTTATAGCTTAAATTCAACGCATCACGACGAGCAGCTTAGATGCGATACGCCACCGAGGTTAAAGAACTCAAGCGGTTTTAAACGATAAAACTTATCTTCTATTTCCTGGGACTGCTCTGCATATGGGTTTGCCATCACTTCCTGTAGCTCTCGAATTAAGCTGTAATCCCCTACTGCTGCTTGCTGATAAGCAGGTTTAAGTAACCATTCGCGTAAAATATATTTAGGGTTTACTTGCTTCATCTGCTCAGAGACTTGTTCGATACTGCTATCCATGTCGCTATTAAGTGACGCTTTCCATTGTACAAACCACTCTACCCAACGTGTTTCTATTTGTTGGTTTTTAGCAGCCTGTTCCGCGTTGTCATTGATTAATTGAGTGTAGAAGCTTTTCTTTAGAGGACGAATACCTTTGGGTATCGACGAAAGCTCACGGAAGAAAATAGTGTAGTCAACGGGCGTTTGCATCATCAGCAACTGCAACTCACTCAATAATGTTTTACGAGACTCTGTGTTTAAGTGTTTTAAACCTAATTTAGCAGCCCACATCGCATTCATTTTGGACTCCATCACAGTCGCAAACTCATTTTTAACACCGTCTAACGCCAGTAAATCTTGTTCTGAAGTCAGTAATGGCTGTAACGCTGAACAAAACATCTCGAAGTTGCTCTGCGCGGCTTTAGGCTGATTCATAAAGGAAAAGTGATTTCCTCCGCCAGTCCAAGGTTGATACTGAGGATTAAACAGATCAGCAAAACCGAAAGGCCCATAATCAAGGGTAAAACCACCAGCAGCACAGTTATCGCTGTTAAAGTTACCTTGACAGAATCCCACTTGGATCCAACCTGCTATTAATGACGTAAGGCGATCACGGAACGCTTGCGCTAATAAAATAATTTTCTCAGGCAAACTGAGTTGCTTATCAATAACCGTGGCGTATTCACGTTCAATTAAATGTAGAACTATTTTTTCAAGCTCAGCTAATGCTTTACGTTGTTCATCAACATTTTCATCTTCACGTGTACGACGAGCAAACAGTTCTATTTGTCCAACACGCAAAAATGAAGGGGCAACGCGGGTTGAAATGGCAACAGGTTCAGTCACCACCTTATCAGGGTTTTGTGATTGAGATCCTTCTGCATACCAGCCACGTTTTACGGTTTCAGTTTTTGAAACGTATAAACTCAAAGAGCGCGATGTCGCCACACCAAGTGCATGCATGTGCTCTTGTGCTAAAAACTCACGAACACTAGAGCGCAAAACGGCACGACCGTCTGCTCCGCGACAATAAGGTGTTCGACCAGCGCCTTTTAATTGCATTTCCCAACGTTGTTCATTGAGCACACCTTCAAAGACAGAAATAGCTCGACCATCACCGTATCCATTACCCGTTTGAAATGGGCACTGATGAATGAACTCAACCCCATAAATAGACAATGCGTAGCCTGTTGCCCAACCGACTTTACGCATCGGCCCCGGCACCTGAGAAATATCTCCAGAAAACAAGCGCATAAAATCAGCAGACTTAGCAAGGCTATCAGCTAAACCAAGTTGTGCAAACAAAGCATCACTGTGCGCTACATATTCAGGGTCTTTAATCGGCGTTGGTTTAACCGGAACATAATGCCCTGAAAAAACTTGTCGCTCGTCATGATCAACCCCATTTTCAGTGGCGTCAGGGTCACAGTTAAGCGACTCCATCAAAGAATAATCCGCTAATTTAGCCAGTTCGCTAAAGGTCGAAATAGTCGCGGTCGTTGCTTGTTGTTGCTTAGGCTGTTGGTCTGTCATCATCGTTTCTACCAAAGTGGGTCTCAAAGTTAATACTGCATATCTTATATTGTTATTCTGGCGAGTTCTGAACTGATTACAACCCCACCCAACCTAAAAGCATGCTATTGGCAATAATCAGCAAACAGATTTAACCACTTACTCGATTAAAAATAGTGCTAACAATCATTGCTTTAATAGGCTCACTCAACAATTACAAAAAGCCTAAGGCAATTAAATTACTAAAAATACAAGTAAAAACCTATTAATAGAATAGAAACAACCCATTTTACTTAATGATAATAATTATCAATAATGGCCACATCAAACAGACATACTATTACGAGGCACACAAAATGGCTAAAACAATTACTTTTGCAGTTATCCACTTCAGCATCGCAACCTTAGTTGCTTTTGCATTAACAGGTGATTTTTTATTAGGTAGCTTGATAGCTATCATTGAGCCATCAATCAACACGGTTGCTTTTTACTTCCATGAAAAAGCGTGGCAAAAAGTGCCTTTCCTTAAAAGCCGTGAGTCAATGACTAAAACAAAAACAATCAGCTTTGCGATTATTCACTTTAACGTTGCTTTTGCTGTGACTTACGCTTTAACAGGTGATGCTTTCATCGGTGGCTTAATGGCAACAATTGAACCAGCAATCAACTCTTTTGCTTACTTCTTCCATGAAAAAGCATGGGGTAACAAGAACAAAGATAAAAACACAGTACACTCAATTGACCAGGCTATCTGCGCTTAATAGGAGAGATAGCGATAACAGAAACACTTCTCTGACGTAATAAAAAAGTAATAGCCATAAATGCCACAGCGATGTGGCATTTTTCGTTAATGTTCATCAAAAGGATATTAAACGAGGCACCCATGACTTTACTTCCACCAAACCTGTCTCCCCATTAGCCTATGCAACAGTTTCAATAAATAGCGCTAACCTATTGCCTAATAATGCTTCTCGACATACTTTTAATAAGCTAGTTTGTTTCCTAACAATCTTGTAAGCTGATTTCACAGAGCCACTAAACACATAGTTAGTCGGCAATCGACTCCCTATATGAAGGAGAAAGAGATGCTATTTTGGCAAAAGCTACTATTCATTCAACTGTGCTTTATAACAACAGCTGTACAGGCTGAGCATTCACAGCCGCTGATTGAAGACAAAACAACGTATCGAACACAACTATTGTGGCCTGACATCGTTATTCCTTGGGGAATGGTGCAGTTACCCGATAACTCCATATTAGCCACGGAGCGCGCCGGAAAATTATGGTTATTAACAGAAGATAAACCATCCGTTGAAATAACCGCCCTCCCCGAGATAGATGCAAATGGGCAAGGCGGTTTACTGGATATTGCTTTACACCCTGACTTTAACAATAATCATCTTATCTTTTTCACCTATACCACCAAAACCGCAATCGGCAGCGATACCGCATTAATGCGTGCTCAATTAGATCTTGAAAATAATCAACTAACTGAACAGACACAACTGTATTTAGGTGAAGGTGACTCTAATCGGGGTAACCATTATGGTGGACGCCTTGCAGTTACTAAGCAGTTTATTTACTTTTCAATTGGCGATCGCGGACAACGTGATAAAAATCCTCAAAATCTAAGCCTTGATGGCGGTAAGATTTATCGATTAAACCTTGATGGCAGTATCCCAACTTCTAACCCTTTCTTTGAGCAAGCTGGCGCCAAAAAAGCCATTTACTCCTATGGGCATCGTAATCCACAAGGCTTACTGGTTTTGTCAAATAACAATCAAGTATGGTCTCATGAGCACGGACCTAAAGGTGGAGATGAGGTTAACCTCATTGAAACAGGTCAAAACTATGGCTGGCCTGTAATAGGTTACGGCACTAACTATAGTGGCACAAATTATACTGAGATCACCGCCAAAGAAGGTATGCAGCAACCTAAATTATATTGGGTTCCATCCATTGCACCTTCTGGAATGGCCTATATTAACAGTGATAAATATCCGCAATTACAAGGCGAAGTATTACTTGGCTCAATGAAATTTGGAGACCTAGTCGCATTAGAGATAAACGACAATGAAGTGCTTAAACAAACCAAGTTATTAACCAATAGCGGCAGAATAAGAAATGTTATCCAAGGGCAAGACGGCTATATCTATTTAGGGATTGATGGTGAAGGAATCTCAAGGTTATTGCCTTAATAAACGCCATTGGCCTATCAGTGCTTAAATCATCAATACAGCCAATAAATACGGCTAATAAGACTAAAATTTAGCTTTTAATATGCCATTACAAGCTAAAAAACAAACTAAATCGCAACAGTGTGATCTAGTGAAAAAAAGTAAAACAAACCTGCAAATAAACGACCATAAATTGATCAAAAACATGATGAACTACTAATCCTCGATCTTCCTCGTTAGTAATCAGTATTTCCTTAAGTTATTGTAATCCCGTTGAAATACACAGTGTTTTCTTAAATCATGACTAAAGGGACTAATAATGGATAAGACCACAAACGCTGCACCAGAGCATGAAGGAACAGCACAAAATAATACGGATGATCTGAGTTATGAACAAAAGCATAGACCCAGTTCAGATTTTAAAACACGAGAAGAATATCTAGAGCACGAACTTCAAAGCATGTCACCTAAACGTTGGCGCCCTAACCTACCTTTTAAAGATTACCGATTTGAAATTGAGGATACCATTCCAGCAATGGCCGCAACCATTGGTAAAATCGTGATGGTAGGAGCCATTGCGGCAACCTTCGCTGCACCGCTAGGACTAGGTGATGGTTTTGTACTAGAAAATGTACGTTATGAATTATTAATTGTTTCTGTGTTCATTGTGTTGTTTTCTGGATTTCTACTCCCAACCGCCAACTTAGCCGGAACACACGGCCCACTTATTCCACTAATACCTATTGTTGTAGCGGCAGGTGGACACCCAATGGCATTTGGCTTACTGATCGGGGCCTTTGGTTTGATTCTCGCCATTAGTAAAGGCGGCAGTCGATTAGCCAACCTGACCAGTAAAGGGGTTTGTGGTGGTTTATTACTCTACCTTGGTTTTGTTGGAACCATCTCGCAAGTTAAAAAACTATTAGCCTGGGGTGAAAGTATCGATATGTCACACATCCCTTTTGTGGTGATTATTTGTACTATTCTACTTTACGCGCTACTTGAGCATTGGCGTAAGCGCTGGTTAGCTGTGCCACTAAGTTGTTTACTAGGCGGCAGCATCGCTTTTGCAATGGGCGCACCTTTTGACTTTGTAACAACACCTGGCTTACCAAACTTAAACCCAATGTACTGGTGGGGTGAAGATACAGGTTGGATGTTAGGTATGCCAAATCTTGAAAACTTTATGGTGGTACTGCCTTTTGCTATTTTAGCAGTGGCAATGTGGTCACCTGATTTCTTAGGTCATCAAGTATTCCAAAAAATCAGTTACCCTGAACGTACTGAAAAAGTACAAATGAATATCGATGATACGATGTCTACAGCCTCTATCCGCCAAGTTTTTGGTTCGCTATTAGGTGGTTCAAACTTCACTTCATCATGGGGTACTTACTTAATTCCAGCAGCCATTGCTAAACGTCCTATTCCTGCAGGCGCGCTATTAACAGCATTGTTCTGTGTTATCGCCGCAATTTGGGGATACCCAATGGATTTAGCAATCTGGCAGCCAGTTTTGTGTGTAGCGTTAATTGTAGGTGTTTTCATTCCGCTACTTGAAGCTGGTATGGAGATGACACGTGAAGGTAAAACAACGCAATCAGCAGCGATTGTCGTATTTGCTTCTACCCTAGTGAACCCAGCATTTGGTTGGTCACTAACGATGTTACTTGATAACCTTGGTTTAATTGGTTGTAAAGAGCGTAGCGCTAAACTCTCTAAGATGAACCGTTGGATTATTCCAGGTGTGATGTTTATTGTTCTCACCACCGTAATGGCAGCCGTCGGTATGCTACCGGGTATTCCTGCACTCATATCGGATTTCCGCCACTAATCATAGTAATAGAAATATAATTTATACCCCAAATAGCCCATTTATTAATGGGCTATTTTATTTATATCACCCGCCCCTTCACGCAATAAAGCACTAACCGTTAAAGAGTTTAGGCATTGTATTGAATGATGAGTAAAAGTAGCGGGAGTAAAGTAGTAAAGTAGCGGACACCAAAGTAGCGGACACCCATTAATTGAAGACTATAAAATCAATCAATTACAACTTAAAGTCGATG
>NZ_JBAKAZ010000099.1:0-6302 GCF_038155185.1 Psychromonas aquatilis | reverse complement strand
GCCACTGCCCCGAGATCGTTTATTGCTCAATAGTATTTCAGCATTATTATTGAAAATTTATGCATGGTGCTGCGGTATTTGAGGAGCAGTGAGTGTTTATTAGCGTTACGAAGGGAGCCTAAAGCCACCGCCCCGAGATCGATTATTGCTCAATACGATTTGAGCCTGATTAATGAGGGTTTATGCATAGTGCTGAGGTATATTGAGGAGTAGTTACTTTTTTATTAGCGTTAGGAAGGGAGGCTAAAGCCACTGCCCCGAGATCGTTTATTGCTCAATAGTATTTCAGCATTATTATTGAAAGTTTATGCATGGTGCTGGGTATATTGGAGGGTAGTGACTTTTTATTAGTATTAAAAGGAAAGTTAAAGTCTCTGGTTCGAGATCGTTTATTGCTCAATATTATATATAAAAGTTGTTGGGTGGTATAATTCGTGGCTTGTACGATGAGCTCTGCTAATTTTAAGTCATTTAGTAAATTAATTGACAGATATTATTTTTATCGATTTATTCTTTATGTGTTGTTATTACACAAAGGTTAACTCTCCTATTATAAATAGACCATTATATTGAATGAGTTAGAATAAGGTTATAAAATGAAAAGCGTTTATCAGACACTGAGAATAGATACTTTAATATTAAGTGTAGTAGTTAAATGGAAATACTACTTATGAGGTAAAATATTTTGGTTACTTAGCCGTATCAGGTGATACACTAGATTTTTTATAATCAATCATAGCAAGAATTTAGGAAATTATGGATTTCAAGCAAGCCTTATTGGTTGGCATACTACTTTGTGGACAAAGTACTTATGCAAGTAGTGCTCTTACTAATTATAATGAAAGCACTCAGACACTTTCACTTGCTCAATTAGTTAATATTGGGCTTTCAATCAACCCTAAAATTCAAGAGGAAGAAGCAAAGGTCCAAAGTGCAATTAATCAAATAAAGGTTGAAGAAGGTGGTTATTGGCCATCTTTAAGTGCATCCGCAGGGCCGAGACATGGCTTATATGGCGAATTAACCTATGATGTTACATTAACGCAAGTACTCTATGATTGGGGGAAAGTAGCTGGGAACGTTGATTCCGCGACAGCAAAGAAGTTTAAACAAATTCAATCGCTATTAGCGGCTCGCTCAGAAGCTTCATTAGAAATTATTGAAGTTTGTTATGACCTTTACAATGCTCAACAAAAAATACAAGCCATCAAAACATTCCAGATCGAACTCGATAAAATTCATGAACTTGCCAAAGATAGAGCTGCACAAAAATTCAGTGATACCTCAGAATTCAATAAAATATTAAAATATCAAGCCTATATTAATGAGCAGTTAGCGATCGCTAAAGGAGAATTAAGAGCGGCTGAAGGTTTGTACCGTTTGTTGCTTGGACGTCCAGCGACATCTGCGCCTGATTTTTCAACGCCTTTAAATATTCTAGCACAGTTAGAAAATGAAGATGTACTTGAAGAAGCTGTTATAAAGTCTCCTGATTATATAAAAGCAGAGCAAGATATAGCCATTGCAAAAGCGGAAGTAAAAGTAGCAAAAGGAGCATTAAAACCAGACTTGGTGTTTGAAGCTTCTGCTATTAACCGAGAAATAAATGGAACGTTAACAAAAGATGAATCAATAGGCGTTAATGTTGAGATGAATTTCACGCAGGGTTTATCCGCTTATTATCAAGCTCAATCAAGTGAAGATCAAGTGGAAGCGGCTAAGTGGGCATTACAGTCCGTTAGGCGTGAGCTGTACCGTGAATATAATTCTAACAGTCAAAATGAAATAGCATTAAAACAACGTTTAGATGCGCTAGCTGAACAACGCGTTGAGTCTGCAGAGATGGCTGAAACCTATGCTTATCAATTTACTGCGGGGTTAAGAACCATTGAAGACTTACTAACCAGTAAAAGTGATACCTTCCAAATTTCGATGCAATTAATCAGTGCCTCCTCCGAGTATCATCTACTGCCATATCGGATGGCAGCTAAGTTAGGCATGCTCAATAAATTACTATTACCAGGCTATGATGAGGGATCATATTAATGGATGAAAATAAAAGCGAACAAGCTGCAACACCAAGCCCACGTCAATTCAAATTTAAAAAGAAAAATAATGACTCACTACGTAATGGATTAGTTACATTCTGTTCTTTATTCGACAGGAAAGTAACACCTAATGAATTAAGTGATGGATTCCCATTAACTAATGGCCAATTACCAATAGATTATGTGCCGCGCGCATTATCTCGTGTTGGTTTGTCGGCTCGTGTTGTTAATATTGAGATAGAATCATTATTTGAACGACTATTACCGGCGATGTTATTAACTGAATCTGACTCAGTAGTGATTGTGATTTCAATTAATGAGCACGAAGCCAAAGTCATGCTGCCGGAAACCAATCGTGGTGTTGAAACACTGACTATTGAACAGTTAAATGCGATTTACAGTGGTACTGCGGTATTAGCTAAACCCAAATTAAGAAAAGATAGCCGCGCTGGGAATTATGCTATCGAAAAAGGTGAGCATTGGTTTAAAGGTCCATTAAAGAAATGTTGGCCTGCTTATTTTGAAGTAGCAGTTGCTTCATTTATTGCCAACTTATTAGCTGTCGCAACATCATTATTCTCATTACAGGTTTACGACCGCGTGGTGCCAAATAATGCTTTTGATACACTGTTTATCTTATCGATTGGTGTTGCCATCGCTATCGTATTGGATTTTTCACTAAGAGTGTTGCGTGCTTATTTATTAGATGCAACGGGCAAAAAACTCGATATTCAATTATCTTCGAAATTATTTTCGCGGGTTATGCAAATTCGATTGGCTGCAAAACCAGCTTCAACAGGAGCGTTTAGTAGTCAAATACGAGAATTTGAAACAGTCAGGGAGTTTTTTACTTCATCTACTGCTGCAACAATCAGTGATTTCCCATTTATTATCATTTTTTTAGCTATCATCGGCTATATTGGCGGTCCAGTTGTTTGGGTGCCAGTTGTTGGTATTGTCTTAATGCTGTTACCAAGCTTATTAATGCAAGGTAAGTTGGCTCAATTATCACGTGCAAATTTACGTGAAGGGGCTGTTAAACATGGTTTGATGCTCGAAGTTATTGATAATTTAGAAACCGTTAAAACAACCCAAGCTGAAGGTCGTAACTTAATGCTTTGGGAAGAGTTGTCGGCACAGCTGGCTGAAGAAAATATCAAGCTTAAACGTATCTCATCGTTTTTAACTTTGGGGGCGGCTATGATTCAGCAGTTCTGTTATGTCGGCGTAGTGATTGTCGGTGTCTTCCAAATTAGTAATGGTAATTTAACTATTGGTGGATTGATTGCTTGTACTATGCTCGCGTCACGTACTATTGCTCCGGTAAATCAAATGGCTGGCGTATTAGTCAGATGGCAACATGTTAAGGTTGCTTTAGAAGGACTTGAGGACTTAATGAACTCGCCTATCGAGAGACCTGAAGGGCGTAAGTTCTCACGTAAGCAAAACATTAAAGGTCAATATCAAGCTGATACATTGAAGTTTAAATATGCTGAAGATGGTCCGGCTATTTTAAATATTAAAAACTTAAAAATAGCGGCCGGTAGCCGAGTGATGTTATTAGGTAATAATGGTGCTGGTAAATCGAGTCTATTGCGTATTTTAGCGGGCTTAACTGACCCTGTTGGGGGACAGGTTTTATTAGATAATTTGGCGATAAGCCAAATTGACCCAGCTGATAGAGCACAAGCAATTGGTTATTTACCACAGGATATTGCCTTGTTTTACGGGACCTTAAAAGACAATTTATTATTAGATGGTGAGTCACACTCAGATGATGAGTTATACGCTGCATTAGACGCAGTTGGTCTAGGTGAGGCGGTAAGAGAGCACCCAATGGGGCTTGATTTACCAATACAAGGTAAAAACAGTGTCTCGGGTGGCCAACGACAAGCAATTGGTTTAGTTCGTGTTATTTTGCAGGATCCAAAAGTGGTCTTGATGGATGAACCAACCGCATCATTTGACCAAGGCAGTGAAGAGAAGGTGCTCGCTTTCCTAGATAAATGGTTAGTAGGGCGAACGTTGATTATGTCTACACATAAAAGAAGAATGTTAGCGATTGGCCAACGTGGGCTGGTATTAAAGAAAGGACAAATTGTAATGGATGGCCCTTTAAAAGATATTCTAACTAACAAACCAGCAGGCAAAGGGGGTCAAAGTGTCTAATAAACAACAAGAATCTAAATTATTACGCTCATTAAACGATCCTGAACATACAGTAATGAACCCTGGGATTCATTATGGTTTATGGCTTAGTGCATTAACTGTTATTATTTTTGTTATCTGGGCAAGTTTTGCTGAAATTGATGAAGTTGTTCGTGGTGAAGGCCGAATTGTACCTTCTTCGCGTTTGCAAATGATTCAAAGTCTCGAAGGCGGAATTGTCGATAAGTTAATGGTTAATGAAGGTGACATGGTTGATGTAGGCCAAGTGCTTGTTAGCTTAGATAATACGCGTTTTTACGCGGCTTATATGGAAGGCTTAAGCCAATCTGATGCATTAACTGCAGCAGTTGCTCGATTAGAGTCTGAAGTAAAAGAAGAGTCTACTATCAAGTTTCCTGAAGGTTTTGATGTGGACAGTGCAGAAGCTAAATCTGAAATGGCTTTATTTAATGCGCGACGTGATAGAAAGCAACAAACACTTGCGTCATTAAAGCAAGAAATGGCGATTGCTAACAAACAGTTGAAGGTACTTAAGCCCTTGGTTGAACGTCGTGCGGTTAGCCAGATGGAAATGCTCAGACTAGACCAGACGGTTCAAGAACTAAAAGGGCGGATTGTTGAAACCCAGAATAGTTATATGCAGGATGCCTATACTGAATTAAGCGAAAAGAAAGGGATGTTAAATGCGTTAAATCAAACCTTGCTGCAGAAAGAAGATCAACTTAATAGAACTAAGATTTTGTCTCCAGTTAAAGGTCAAGTGAACGATATTTTAATTACAACACGTGGGGGAGTTATTCAACCTGGCGAACCGATTATGAAAGTTTTGCCACTTGAAGATCGCTTATTAGTTGAAACAAAAATCAAACCTCAAGATGTTGCATTTTTGGCTCCAGGCATGAAAGCGCGCGTTAAAATTACAGCTTATGATTATACTATCTATGGTGATTTAGAAGGGGTTGTTGAGCAGATAAGCCCGGATACTTTTGAAGAAGATACTGCAAAAGGTAAGGAATATTATTACCAAGTATTAGTTCATACTAAGAAAAATTATTTAGAGCGCCATGGTGAAAAATTGCCGATTAGGCCTGGTATGATTACCCAAGTTGATGTGCTCGGCGGTAAACGTACGATCATGAGTTATATGCTCAAACCGCTCATTAAAGCCAAGCTTTATTAAAAATGTATTAATTTAACTTAGTGCTAACTAACAATTATCTCGTTTACCGTATTGATTGTTAGTTTAGCGCTGAGCTAAGTTTTTATCTCAAATCCTACCTAAATCAGTCAATATTTAAATTCCCGTCTATCTTTCCAGAATTGTTAAATCTTAGCTTTTTAGCTGTGTTTATTATTAGACCTGCTTATATTATACCAATCACACTAATTAACTGATCTATTTTACTTGCTAAAATAACTTATTTCTTCGTTGTAATTTTCGCAAATAGAACAACTATTTAACTCAAATTACGCCTTAAACTAAGTCATTTTTTCTGCGTAAAATTTAGATCACTTATTTAATATAATTGGTATTAAATCGAAATGCACTACAAAATTCATCTAGGAAATATTAGAAAGTAGCTAGTGAAGTGCGTTCTTTTATTTATTACACCTACAAGGGAGGCTGAAGCCACCGCCCCGAAGTAGCAGTTTCAATCACTTGGGGCGGTGACTTTAGTCTCCCTGCCTGCGTCAAATCGAAATACATTACAAAACTCATCGAAGGTGCAGTCATAATCACTAGGGGCGATGACGTTAGTCTCCCTAGTTGCGTCAAATCCAAATACATTACAAAATTCATCGAAGGTGCAGTCATAATCACAGGGGGCGGTGACTTTAGTCTCCCTGCTTGCGTAAAATCGAAGTACATTAAAAAGTTTATCGAGGAAAATGCGACAAAGTAACTAGTGAAGTGCGTTCTTTTATTTATTACACCTACAAGGGAGGCTGAAGCCACCGCTCCGAAGTAGCATCTGCAAGGAAGGCTAACAAAAAGGAGTCGCAGAGCTCCTACGCTCATAAGACTAAGCTTGTAGTGGTCAACTAATTCCGGACATTAAATTAAGGTTTTCTTCCGCTTTCGCA
>NZ_JBAKAZ010000098.1:0-6425 GCF_038155185.1 Psychromonas aquatilis | reverse complement strand
AACTGGTGACCTACTGATTACAAGTCAGTTGCTCTACCTACTGAGCTAAGTCGGCACATAAACCGTTCTAGAGTTTTCACTCTTTTTTACTGATTGAAATTAATCTTTTCAGTAAAATCTAAATAATGGTGCTTCGTCTCGGAATTGAACCAAGGACACGAGGATTTTCAATCCTCTGCTCTACCGACTGAGCTAACGAAGCAATCTTGTTCTTAATTCATCAATCTTCTTTAGAAGCTTGTGAAGCAGGAACGAGGCGTATTAAATAGATTTTAGAGGCTATCGTCAACCTCTTTTTACAGTTTTATTAAGTTTTTAATGTGTTTGCTTGTACTTTAAGCACTAAATGCTTTAAATCTAGACATTATCACTCATTTAATCATTTTTCTCTGGCGTGAAGCCTTCGATCGCCACATCTTTATCTTCAAATAAATAACCTATCATTGCTTCTTGAATGATGGCTCTGTCGTCTGGGTTTAACATTTTTAATTTTTTTTCATTAATTAACATTGTTTGCTTTTGTTGCCATTCAGCCCAAGCTTCTTTACTAATATTATCAAAAATACGTTTACCGACTTCACCTGGGATTAATTGGAAATCTAAACCTGGCGCTTCTTTTTTTAAATAAGTACAAAATACAGTACGAGACATTATTTATTCCTTGTGCGTTATTTTATTAACGCTGCTTAATATTTTTTTAGTGGCAGCCGCTAAGCCAACTTTTTGTGGATGCTGTAAGTTATACCAAAGCTGTCCATGTTGTTCCATTATTTGATTTGAATCTTGCTGTGAAAACTCAATTAATATTGGCGATATATCAAAATGGTAATGGCTAAAGGTATGGCGGAAAGTGGATAGTTCCGTTGCTTGATACTCTCCTATACCTTGCTCTTTTAAGCTCGCGACGGCGCTTTCTTTGTCAATAAACTCAGGGAAACACCATAACCCCCCCCAAATTCCTGTAGGCGGGCGTTGAATCAATTGAATAGTATGTTGGCTATTCTTTAACACTAACATCACAGCGGTTTTTACTGGGATTTTCTTTTTCGCTTTTGGTGTTGGGTAACTGGTCATGCAATTATCTGCTAATGCTAAACAGTCTTCTGCTACTGGGCATTGATCGCACTTAGGTTTACTACGGGTGCAGATCATTGCGCCCATATCCATCATAGCTTGATTGAATATTTGAGTATCTTTGGCAGGGGTTAGCTTATCTGCTAATGTCCATAATTGTGTCTCGACTTTCTTTTCACCTGTCCAACCTTCAATTTTTTGGTGGCGAGTCAGGACACGTTTAACATTACCGTCTAAAATAGAGAAATGCTTATTCAGTGTTAATGATAAAATAGCACCAGCAGTAGAGCGACCGATACCTGGAAGAGCTAATACATCGTCAAACTCTTCAGGGAATTGACCATCATACTTATCTCTTATCATTTGAGCAGCTTTGTGCAGGTTACGTGCTCGGGCGTAATAGCCTAAGCCAGTCCAATGGTGTAACACTTCATCAATAGGTGCATTGGCTAAGTAGGAGATAGTTGGAAATGAGCGCATAAATTGATTAAAATAAGGGATCACAGTTGCAACTTGTGTTTGTTGCAACATAACTTCACTGACCCATGTTTTATATAAACTCTTATCTAATTGCCATGGTAAGGTTTTACGACCATGTTGTTGGTGCCAATCATTGATTCTTTGACTAAAATACGACTTACTCACTAGAGACTCTTTAATAATTAAAATGAGCGATAGTCTAGCAGAGTTGCACAATTAATATAACATTGCATAATGCACGGCTAATTTAGCCCAATAACAGTAAAAAGCCGACCAATTAAAGGTAAAGAAATGACAGATCAAGAGCAGTCTGCGACAGAGAATGTGTCTGAAGACAATAATATTGAAAACAATAAAGAAAAGTATATTCGTAAAATCCGATCTTTTGTAAAGCGTGAAGGTCGAATGACGAAGCGTCAGCAAACTGCAATTGATGATTTATGGCCAACAATGGGACTTGATTATCAAGAAGCGCCATTAAACTTTGAAGCAGTATTTGGTAATAATAACCCGGTCGTTCTAGAAATTGGTTTTGGTATGGGTAAGTCATTAGTTGAAATGGCATTAAATGCACCAGAAAAAAACTTTTTAGGCATAGAAGTACATGGACCTGGTGTTGGAGCTTGTCTAGCCGATGCTGGTGAAGCTGGCGTAACAAACTTACGTGTAATGAATCATGATGCGGTGGAAGTATTAGAGTTTATGATCCCTGATCAAAGCTTATCTACATTCCAACTTTATTTTCCTGATCCATGGCATAAAGCTCGCCATCACAAACGCCGTATTGTGCAGCCTGCTTTTATTGAAAATATGCGCCCTAAACTTGCTATTGGTGGTGTGATTCATATGGCTACTGATTGGGAAAACTACGCAGAACACATGCTTGAAGTATTACAAGCAGCCACTCATTTTAAAAATGTAAGTAGTGAAGGTGATTATGCACCGCGTCCGGATTGGAGACCATTAACAAAATTTGAATCTCGTGGTCATCGTTTAGGCCATGGCGTATGGGATTTATTATTTGAACGCATAAGTTAGTCGCTGTTTATATTATTTGAGTGCCGTTACCGTCCTTGAATAGGACAATTAAGTCGTCGCTTCAGATAACAGCCTATAAGGCGAGTATTGTGAAAGCAATACTCGCTTTTTTATTTATAAGGTTACTAAAATTAGTAATTGATAGATTAAATGTTGTTACTTTGACTACATTTAAGAGGTGTTTTGTTGCGAGTATAAAGGGTTATGTTTCAAAAATATGTTGTTAGTCATATTTCTGTCACAAACTCGCTTTATTATCTCCGCAATTAAAACTTATAGCAGGAAAGTTGAGATGGAAAATATTCAAACAATTTTGCCCGAAAAGGGCAAAACAGAAGGCGCTAATAACGCTGCACAATGGTTAACTGTTGCATTATTAGTTTATTTATTGATTTGTGCTGTTGGCATTATTAGTGGTGGCTTTAAGTTATTTGCAGGAGATCATGCAAAGGAGCTTTTTGCATTTGCTAGTAATCCTTTTGCAGGCCTAGTTGTTGGTATTGTTGCTACTGCATTAATACAGTCGTCTTCGACGGTGACGTCGATTATTGTTGGCTTGGTGGCTGGCGGTTTACCTGTTGAACTCGCGGTACCTATGGTAATGGGAGCAAACGTTGGAACTTCTATTACGAATACGATTGTCTCTTTAGGACATGTGCGTGCAAAAGAGGAGTTTAAACGTGCTTTTTCTGCTGCGACAGTACATGACTTCTTTAATCTTTTATCTGTGCTTATTTTCCTGCCTTTAGAAATTGCATTTGGTTTGTTAGAGAAAACAGGCGCTTGGTTAGCTGGTTTATTTTATGGTACTGGCGATACGTCAATAAAAGGGTTTAACTTTGTGAAAGCAGCGACAGCTCCGGTTGTTGATTCTTTTAAAAGTGTTGCACATTCATTTGGTGACCAAGTAGGTGGTTTATCACTGATTATTGTGGGTATTGGACTGATCTTTTTTGCAATCACCTTGGTTGGTAAATTATTGAAAAAACTAATGGTCGGCAAAGCAAGAAATATTATGCATACTGCAATTGGACGCGGCCCTATGTCTGGCATCGCTTCTGGAACGTTAGTGACTATTTTTGTTCAGTCTTCTTCTACAACGACCTCGTTGATGATTCCATTAGCCGGTTCTGGTGCATTCAAATTAAAAGATATTTACCCTTTTACTCTAGGTGCTAATGTTGGTACTTGTGTGACAGCCGTTTTAGCTGCAACTGCTGTTACAGGTAATGCACAAGCTGCATTACAGATAGCGTTTATTCACCTTGTATTTAATATTCTTGCTGTGTTGGTTATTTATGGCATTCCTGCTTTACGTTACTTACCTATAAAAGCATCTGAAGCATTAGGGAATATTGCTGCTGAAAATAAATTTGCTGCATTAGGTTATATTTTAGGTGTTTTCTTTGTTTTACCTGCATTATGTTTAGGGATAAGTAGTCAAATTTAATTGGTTGTGAAGGAGTATTTTATGGATGATTTACGAGCTTTAACAAGAGAAAGATTAAATAAATTGATCAATGAAACACAGCAATCATTGGTTGAATTAAAAGAAGAAGTCGCACGTAGAGAGCACGTTAAGCAAGAAAATGAGATTAATGATTTAGACCATCATATGAATAGTGCAGAATTAAACCTAGTGGCACTAAAAGATTTTATTGCTTATTTAGTAGAGCACTCTAAGCAAAAGTGATTTACGAGTTATTAACTCTAGAGCCGATAGTACTGCTGTATTATTGGCTTTTTTATTATTTATAAATTACGTTAAAGTTTGACCTGTGTATAAAAAACAGACAATTACTCGGTGGTAAAATAATAAAGAGAGGATAAAGTAAGGAGTACTATTATGAGCTACCGTCATATTTTAGTTGCCGTTGATTTTGATAAAGATAATCGAGATGTGATTAACAAAGCGGTTAATTTAGCAAAACCTTTAAATGCAAAATTATCATTAATTCATGTTAATCAAGCCATCGGAAATATTGGTTTTACTGGTTTAATTGATGTTGATTTATCTGGTTTATCACCTTCTGTTACAGAAGTAGAAGAGCTACGAGAGAAGCTTGGAGAGATAGCCGATAGCATTGGTTATGATGTCGAGCGAAAATTTGTGATTAATGGTGATATCAGTACAAGCTTTGAAAAACCAGTGAAGGACTTTAATGTTGATTTAATCGTGTGTGGTCACCACCATGATTTTTGGAGTCGCTTAAGCCCTAGTGTTGGTGGGTTAATTAATACTTCACCAGTTGACATCTTAATTGTTACTTTAAAAAGTTAAGAAGATCACCGTATTATCCTATAAGTTTATTAATCATTTAAAAATTGATAGGCGATGGGGTGACATAAAACCATCAATCACATTGATGGTTTTTTTATTATTTAGTTTTCTAATATTCTGATTGAAATGGCCGCAGCAGAAGTGCGGTTATCAACACCTAACTTTTTATAAATTTGTTCTAGATGCTTATTTACTGTTCTTGGGCTCATCTCTAAAATCTGTGATATTTCCCAGCTTGTTTTCCCGTAAGATACCCAATATAACACCTCTGATTCACGTTTGGTGATGGGTAAATTCTGTTGTAAATCTAAAGCGGTTTTTTGTGTTTTATTTTCTATTATGCGTAATAAATGTATTGGCTGTTTACTTTGCATCGTTTTATTTTCTCTAAGTGTTACCTTTAGCTCTGAACTATCAGATTTAACGCTTTATGTTATTGATGTATCTGCTGGTGAAAAAATTCCTCGTAAAGGTGGCCCTGGTATTACTAAGTCAGATTTATTAATCATTAATAAAATAGATGTTGCTGAATTGGTTGGGGCTTCATTAGAAGTGATGGATAAAGATGCTAAGAAAATGCGTGGCGATAAACCTTTTATTTTCAGTAATATGAAAACAAAGCAGGAGTTAAATGATATCATCAACTTTATTGAAACACAGGGTATGCTTAAGTAAGCTACTATTGATTATAAAAAGGAATAGAACATGAAATTTTTGACTTTTATTGTAAGTTTATTATTAACCTCTCAAGCATTTGCTCATACTGATCATGCGTTAGGTGATGGTGCGCTTCATACACTTTACCATATTGTATTTTGGGGCTTGTTTGCTATGGTCATCATCAAAGCTGGGCTTTACTTAAAAAATAAACAAGCTCAAAAAAAGCAAAAGTAACCTGTACTAGTTAAGTTCTAATTAAGCACGGCTTATTTTGATTATTGGTCGTGCTTATTATTTTCCCTTTTTTACGCTATTTTTTAAACATTGGTTGACTTATTGATGGTTTCCTATACTATGAAGGTCAGCAAAAATAAAGCCTATTGTTTACATTCTTCATTACGTTGTTTTAGTCATAATACCTCGTCTGCAGTTTTTAAGTTCAGCCTAATTTACGCTAAGCAAGCCTATTTATAAGGCAATTTTAAAATTTACAAACAGGATAATAATTATGTCTAAAGTTCAAGGTACAGTTAAATGGTTCAACGAATCTAAAGGTTTTGGTTTCATCGAGCAATCAGCTGGTCCAGATGTATTCGCACACTTCAGTGCTATCGTAAGCGAAGGTTTCAAAACTTTAGCTGAAGGCCAAAAAGTAGAATTCACTGTAAGCCAAGGTCCTAAAGGCCCGCAAGCAGAAAACATCGTAGCACTTTAAGTTGTTATGATGTGTTAACGTTTATTTAACGTTAATCATTGTTAAAGAAATGGTAAATCTGAAAAGGTTTGCCATTTTTTTTGCCTTTAAAAAAGTAATACCAATTCCGTTAAAAATGTGATCTAATACCAATTATATTAAATAAGTGATCTAAATTTTGCGCAGGAAAAATGACTG
>NZ_JBAKAZ010000097.1:0-6436 GCF_038155185.1 Psychromonas aquatilis | reverse complement strand
AGTCGATTTGGTAAAGATTACCAAGGTGCAGTGGGCTCTTTAGAAGCATTAGCATCATTCGCAGAGCATACTGGAAAATGCTGGATAGCGAGTAAGAATCAACTGCGACGACAAGTTCATTAATCTTACTTCACACCCACAAATTAAAAACATAATTAGCATTCGCTAATGGCTCCCATGCGCAAGATTCATGAATTATTTAAAAATTAGCATTACTTTTTTAGTTTTAGAGGCTTGAAAAGAATATTCGTTAATTTCTCTGATGATTTGAGCCATCATATTTAGGTCTGTTTCATATTTTAAAATATTTGGCTGTCCATAAACTTAGTCCATAAACTTATTATAAACTTAGTCCATAAACTTACCAGTCCAGAAACTTATGTTAGGTAGATGTGTTTTTGATGAAGTATGGGATCGGGTAAGGCTAAACCTAACCCAATATTATTGGATTAGATTTAGCAGGTACTAGTGGTTATTTTTTTAGTTTATAAGCAACAACATAATCGCCAATTGTTGTGCCAATAGAACCATGACCGCCTGCAACTTGGACGACCATTTGTTCTCCTTTACTATTTAAATAAGTCATAGGAGTGGCTTGTCCGCCTGCTGGTAATCGTGCTTTCCACAATTCTTTACCATCGGCTAGATTGTAAGCTCGTAAATAATCATCAACGGCAGCTGCCATAAATACGATGCCGCTATCGGTAATAATTGGACCTCCAATGCCGGGTACACCCATTTCAATTGGCAGTTTAAATGGCGTCATATCTTCGATCGTACCATTTTTATGCTTCCAAACGGTTTTACCTGTATTAAGGCTTGCCCCTGCAACAAATCCCCAAGGTGGTTGTTGGCAGGGAATGCCTAATGGAGAAAGGAATGGTTTTAAGTCGACAGCATAATCAGCGCCTTCATTTGAGTTAACGCCTTGCTCTCCTTTATTTGAATCACTTAAATCAAGTCCTTCTTTAGGAATTAATGTAGACGTAAAAGCAAGATACAAAGGCATTCCAAATAACTGCTGACGTTTAGGATCGACCGCAATACTGCCCCAATTGAAAACCCCAAAATTACCTGGGTATATAATCGAACCCTGTTCTGATGGTGGCGTATAACGGCCCTCATAACGTAATTGCTTGAAGTTGATTCGGCAAATTAACTGGTCGAGCGGCGTTGCTCCCCACATATCCGACTCTGTTAAGTTTTCAGGTTTAAAGGATAAAGCAGAAGTTGGTTGCGTTTTAGCGGTGTGATCGCCAGCAATCGCACCTTGCGGAGCAGCCTCTTCGGTGATTGGAAAGATAGGCTCGCCTGTTGCTCTATTAAGCACATAAATATCGCCTTGTTTAGTTGGGATCACTAAAGCGGGTTGTTTTCCGGTTTCAGTGTCTAAATCCAATAAAGAAGGTTGTGCAGGGGTATCCATATCCCACAGGTCGTGATGAACAAACTGTTGCACCCAAGCAACTTGGCCAGTTTTCAAGCTTAATGCCACAACCGATGTTGCATATTTTTCTTCAGCAGGCGTACGATAAACACCTAGTTGATCAGGCGTTCTATTACCCATTGGAAAATAAGCGAGTCCTAGCTCCTCATCAGCACTGGCCACTGACCAGCTATTGGGAGAGCTTGTTGCATATAATTCATCTTCTGCAATGGGTTCTGTTTTATATGGCATACCTGAATCCCAGTTCCATACCAATTCACCAGTTTTCACGTCATATGCGCGAATGACACCAGAAGGGGAGTTAATATCGTAATTGTCATTGACTGAACCGGCCACGATAACAACACCACCTGTAACTAATGGGGGTGACGTTGAGTAGTAATAACCAGATTGTTTAAATGGCATATTGTGCATTAAATCTAACTCGCCATTTTCTGCAAAGTTAGCACAACGAGCACCTGTTTCAGGGTCAACAGCGATAAGTCGTGCATCTGATGTAGGTAAAAATAATTGTGCATCACATTGTAATGAACTTAAGTTTTCTGAAGGTGTTGATACCTTTTGGACGGCAGAAAGTGGTTTGCTATCACTAGGTGGTAAATAAGAAACACCACGACAAGTTTGATGTTGACGCTGACTTTCGGCGGGTACTTTGGCGTTGTAAATCCACTGTTCTTCACCGGTATCTGCATTTAAAGCAATAAGCCAGTTATGCGGCGTACAAAGATAAAGTGCGTTGCCTATTTTAAGTGGCGTTGCTTCATAAGTGGTTTCGCCTACGTCTTTAGGTCCTTTTTTATCACCGGTTTGATATTGCCAAGCCAATTGTAATTGATCGACATTCTCTGGTGTGATCTTGTCTAAAGGAGAAAATCGTTGTCCTAAATTGCTTCTACCGTAAGCATTCCAATCACCGTCATCTACATCACTTGAGAAAGGTATGCTAACCGCACGCGGTAATTCACCTTCTACTGTTGTCGGAGAGGTCACCATTAAAGGGGAAAGGGTTGTGGCTGCAGCTGCTAACCAGACGGGTAATAAAAATATCCAACCGCGACGATGCTTGCCAAAAGCAATTAAGAGGAGAGGGATGGCTAAAATCAGGAAAAGTCCCATTCTAGTTGCCAGTGGCCACCAACTGAGGCCTGACTCAAGAATTGACCAAACCAATGTCGCCATTAAAAAGATAGCGTAAATAAAGTTAGCATAGGCATGTTTTTTACGTAGTAATAATGACACTGCGATAAGTGCTACCCCGGCTAAGCAATAATATAAGCTGCCACCCAATGCAATTAGCCAACCGCCGCCAAGCAATAAGGCTAATCCTATAATAAAAAATAATACTGATAAAATGATCATAAACACTATCCTTATCTTTAGTGACCTTTAAATACAGGTAAAGTATGTTGATAAATGTGCTTTAGTTAATTGTTGTAATGGTGTTTTGAGTGAGATTAGTATTTTCGTGACTGATTTTACGAAAAAATAGCGTGGTCAACTAACATCGACTTAACTCAGTTTTTTAGGTTTTGTTGTATTTTTGTACTTTTTTGTAGTTTGATAAGCATAAAATTTCCTTTTAATAAAAACAGCACTTCATTGTCTTAACTGAAAAAAGGGCCAATTGAATTGGCCCTGATTAGGTTATTTAAAAAGTTAAATAAACGGTTGAGACCTATGAGACTGTTTTATTAAACTCTTTTTCTGCTTCATCTTTTTCCATGCCATATTTTTCTTGCATTTTGCCCTGGAAGACTTCTAGGCTACCGTCAATTTCTTGTAAGTCGTCATCTGTTAACTTACCCCATTTCTCTTTGATAGTACCTGATACTTGTTTCCACTGACCTTTCATAATGTCGTTATTCATAATATAGCTCCTTAGCTAGTCTGGATAAATGCAATATAGTGATTGCGTCAATGTTCTCAGTAGATAACGATACAAGTTGTGTGCCAAAAAAATAAGCTATTGATTTATAGTTATATTTTTTGCGGGCTAAAGTAGGCGGTATTTTTTCCCTGTAACTATTACAAGGGTGATTGAAAGGTTTTCATGTAGTTTGTGATTAAAGAAAGAAGGGGCGTAGTGATATTAAGCAGGGCTCTATTGTAACGATTTGGATTTTGTTTATCTAAACATCTGGGTATCCAGCAATTTCGGGTGATTTCGTACTGCACATTCAGTATTGTTTATATTAAAAGACAAAAAGCCAATAGGGGGGATCTTGGCTTTTTGTCAAACTAGTGCACTCTGCATGCATATGGTTATTGGTAAAGCTGCTCAGTTATTGGCTGAGCATACTTGTTTATGCGCATACAACTTGTTGGTTATGATTATGCTTGTTCGTTTTATTAAACCATGCTTTTTCGTGGAAGAAGTAAGCAAAAGAGTTAATTGCAGGTTCAATCGTTGCCATTAATCCACCGAGGAAAGCATCGCCTGTTAAAGCGTAAGTCACTAAGAACGCAACATTAAAATGTATCACTGCAAAACTAATTGTTTTCACTTTAGTCATTGACTGACGTTTTTTTAGAAAAGGAAAGTGTTCCCATGCTTTTTCATGTGCATAAAAGGCCACAGTATTAATTGATGGCTCTATCATTGCGATTAAACTACCTAATAAAAGGTCGCCTGTTAATGCATATGCAACAATTGTCGCAATACTAAAGTGAATCATTGCAAAAGTAATTGTCTTAATCATAGTGCTATCCTTTGTGTCTTGTTTGGTTTTAATATTTTGGTTGGTTTGTTTCTGTAGTTGTATTATTGATAATTGTTATCATTAAAGGAAATGGTTTGTATCTATAATTTTGATAGGTTTTAGCTTTCACTGTATTGGGGGTTGATAGTTTTTGTTGTGATTTTGCTGTTTGAATATAACGTATATGAAGGTATTGTTTATTTAGTCAACATATCAACAGAGTCGTTCACGGCAATAATAAATGTAGTCAAAGTGAGCGCCAAAGTCGCTAGCTTTTATATTGTTGTATTTGATCTGTTGGATACATGATGTAACTATTATAAAAAAGTAAAACATTGAGGGGAGAAGATGGACATTATCTGGGTTTTAATTGCCTTGTTTACTGCACTTACTTTGTTAGTGGTGCTGGTGGAGCGTTATGCCAAGCCAATGAGTGCAAAGAAACAAGCAAAATACAGTAAAATTTTACCTATATTAATATTTGTTATGCTCATTACAGCATTAATAAAACAAGTATTTGAATCTGGTTATCTATAATACTCTTTCTACATTGATTATTTAGCTGTTCAGTTATCGTAATCTATGTGGTGATATAGATGTGCAGAGTTGTTTCTCAGAGTATTAACTTCCATTTTCGCTCGTTGAGCGCCTAAATAGTTGAAACATCGTTTTATAGCCTGAAAAATCAAGTTTCGTTGTGTGTCCTACCCATGAGGAAAAATAACCAATACAGAGCATGCATAGCTTAATTAGTTCGTGAACTATGTTGATGTATAACTACCTTAATTCCTTTGTAGATTTAAAGAATAGCGCTTCGTATTTTTGAATTGAGTTTTAAATGATTGATATAGTTGGTATCAGTTTATGTTACTTTATTCTGATGAATTAATAAGCCTGAATACAAACGATGTTTTTTATATTGGTTTTTAGGTTATTAAAAGAAATTAACAAGCCATTTTTAAGGATTAAAAGTGAAAGTAACGTGTCCCAATTGTCAAGAAAAACTAACCCCAAAAGCGATTAAAAATATCAATAAAAAAGGTATCTATGTAGCAAAGCAATGCCCATCTTGTGAGAACTGGTTTAGTTTAAGTAAACCATTAACTATCCTAAAAACTCTTGGGATCTCATTATTACTATTAACCAGTTTATTAAATATGTTTGATATTAAAAGTGAATATAGCCTTGTATTCTCAGGCATCGGCTTCGCAGGAATTTTAGTCGCAATATTGATTACCTTTTTAGGTAAAAATGAAAAAGTAGATAAGCCTGTAGTCTAGTGAAAAACTGATATTGAACTGTTCGCTAACTTAATTTACTAAAGATGGTTGATTCAAAAATTCAATGATGAGAATTGAATTAGTTGCACTGAGTAAAGTTTTATTGTAACTATCTGATCTTATTTATTTAAATGTATGGGTGTCCAGTTTTATTGGTGAAGTGCTGGACACCCAAACCTTTTTTAGTTTTAAATGTAGCTGGTTCAGAAAATTCAATAAGAAGAAGAGGTGTGGTTATATTGAGCTCAGTCTTAGTATTAACTTAAGGAATGCTGGTGAAGTGCTGGACACTCAAACCTTTTATAAACAAATTCAATGTATTATTTGTATTAGAAAGTTATTAAGTATTCTAGATAAGAAAATTATCAAGGTATTATTTAATGAGTTATTTGGTTATATCTCATCGCATTTTGATCTTGCTAAACAGGGTCTTTATAAAGTGGCTTCATGCTAGAATATGTAGGTTAAAGTATGGAGATAATATGATTGAAAGCATTAAAAACAAAACAATTCTTTATAGTAAGATATTTTCGATAAATCTAGTTACTTATCCTATTAATCATAGTGTTAGGGCACACGTTGATAATGTTCAAAAGGGGCGTTATTACAAACTTAATTTTATATTGGTGCAACCTAAAGTAGGTGGTGTATTTAAGTGTACAAAATGCATACTTAATTTATTTAATCGCGTGTATTTATTTAGACCAGATAAGTATGAACACAGTGTCACTAAAATTGAATCAGGAAAACGTGTTTTATTAAGCTTTGCATTAAACATTTAGTTTTATAAGTATTTTATTCAACATAGTATAAAAGATAAATTACTGTGTTGAATACAGCAACAACTTCCTGCCGTTGAGCTTTCTCAAATAGTATTTTGCTTACTTTTTCTACTGGCTTAGAGAAAGTAAAGTCGCCGACAGGGCGAAATAAAAGCCAATAGACATCAAGTAGGCTGGACGAGCGTAGACGAAAAATAAAAGTTAAAAAAGGGAGGCTGAAAAAAGGAA
>NZ_JBAKAZ010000096.1:0-6478 GCF_038155185.1 Psychromonas aquatilis | reverse complement strand
GCGCCAACGGTTGATGAAACGAACGGTAAAGGTAGCTTAACGGGTACGGCAGAGCCTGGCTCAACAGTTGAAATTGATATTAATGGTGATGGCACTCCTGATTACACAGTAGTAGCAGATCCAGATACAGGTAATTGGACAGTTGATTTAGTTGATGTCGTTATCCCTGATTCAACAACGGTGACTGCAACTGCGACAGATTCGGCTGGTAATGTGAGTCCTGAAGGTTCAACTATTGTTGATTCTGTTATGAATGTAGCAATCGATGCTAATTCATTAGTGGATACTAAAGATAATACCCCAATTATCACCGGTACCATGGATACGGATGCAGTTGATGTTACCGTGACGATTGGCGGTAAAACTTATGATGTTAATGATACTAATAACAATGGTGTTAACGTAGTACTAGGTACTGATAGTGAAGGTAATGGTATATGGAGTCTGGAAATTCCAGATGGCGATGCGATTGCAGATGGCAACAATCTTGAAGTCAAGGTAACGGCGATTGATGGCCTTGGTAATGAAGCTGATGCTAGCGGCACAATTACTATCGACACAGCGGCTCCTGGAGTTGTACTACCAGCGAACCCAGATGATAGCCCTCTTATTGCAGATGTACTAGAAGCGGATTTACAAGGGAATCCTCTAAGTGTTAGTAAAACCATCACTTTTAATGAAGCTGTCGCAACCATGAGCTTAAGTGCGCCAACAGGTACTTATACAACGACCAATGGAGATCAAGTTACTTGGGCGTTAACGACTGAAAATGGAGTGCAAACGTTAACGGCAACTACCAATTCAGGTGCGAATATAGTCGCTACTATGGTGTTAGAACCGTTAGCTAATGGTACTGATTACACTTATACATTTACGTTAAATGAAGCGCTGCAACATGCAACCAGTACGACAAGTGAGACGGCGACAGAAGTCGATGAACTTGATATGGATTTTGGTCTCACATTTACAGATGCTGTTGGTAATGAAAGCACTGAAAACGTTGTGGTGAGTATCGTAGATGATATCCCGACCCTAGCTGAAGTACCGACGACAGCAGTAATCAACACGGAACGATATGAGCATTCATTCCAATTTGATGCTGGTGAAGATGGTCTTAGCCAGACAGTTATTTCGATAGAAGGACAAACTTTCACCTATACAGCAGAAACGAATACTGTGGCTTATAGCAATAACTCAAATAATGTAGATTACATCTATAATTACAATAGTAATTTAAACCTGTTATCTGTAGGTGCAACCCCTTATGCCATAGGAATAAATGTGGTGACTGGAGAGTATGTGCTTGATGGTGCCGGAGTAGCGGGAGAAAAAATTGAGGATGCAACTTTCGTAGGTCTTACTGCTTCGCAGATTGGTGATAATATTATCATTGCAGGTGATGACTTAAGTGGTAGCTTTATAACTGCTCAAAGTGGTAATGATATTATTGTTATAAACGAAAATACTGATGTTGTCTCTGCTGGTGCAGGGGATGACCTTATTATCATCGATCAGAATGGTGAAAGTCTCATTTCTGAAAGTAGTGTGTCGGGTCAAGATGGCACTGATACATACCGTATATTATCAGACTCTACCTTTACTGTTACAGATTTTAATGCTGATCAGGCTTCTCAGGGAGGTGATATTATTGATTTAAGTCAATATTTAGGAAGTGATGTAGCGGGCGGGTTATCCGCTGCTAACCTAAGCAATTACATATCAATTTCTCTGAATAGTGACAATACAGTGACTTTTTACATCGATAAAGAAGGCGGTTTATTAGCGTCTGGTGTTAATGTTGAAACAGCTGCGGATTCAACCATTACTTTTGCTGCTGATACCTTTAGTGATTTGTATGATGCTGTGCCTTCTCAGACTAACGAAGAGGCTATTCAAAAATTAATAGCTAACGGTAATTTAATCTTTACTAGTCAAATTAAAGAAGATGCGCAAGCAGCACATATTGATGTACAAGTTATCGATGGGGATGGCGATAGCGCTGAAACTAGTATTGAGTTCTCGACTGTGAAACCGGTTGTCACGTTTAATAACATAACAATCAATGAGCAATCACCTGAACTATCTGGCTATATTAATCAATCGGGAGCATCTATTGTTGTGACCATTGATGGTGTTGATTATACGGCAATTAACAACCAAGATGGGACTTGGAGTTTACCTACTGGCACAGTAGGTTCTGACAATTCACCACTTGTCATATCTACTGATGTTGATGTGTTGGTCACTGCTACTAACGCCCAGGATTTAGTAGGGACAGACAATGGTACAATCGTCTACGATATCACGCCTCCAACAGTTTCTTTCACAGATATCTTAACAAATGAAAGTAACCCTTCATTATCGGGTTTTGTTGATGATGATAGTGCGACTGTTATCGTGACGATTGATGGTGTTAACTATACAGCAACAAATAATGGCGATGGTAGCTGGACATTACCGGCAGGTACACTAGGTTCGGATGGCAATGCATTGACGATAACGGGTAATACTGATGTTACAGTCACTGCTACAGACAGTGCGAATAACGTTGGTACTGATGATGGGACAATTTCTTTTGATAACGAAGTACCTGTTATCGATTCAAGTTCTACTAAAATCACTATTGATGAAGGCGACTTTAGTACTAATGGTATTGATGGGGTTGATGAAACGGTGCCAGCAATTACACAAACAGGGGCATTATCAGTCAATGAAACCGTTGCTAGCTTTACGCTTGATACGCCAACGGGCTCTTACACGGTTAATGGTGAAGCTGTTACATGGACTTCATCAACTGCGGGAGATGGCTCAATCACGGTAACGGGGACGACTACTGCTGGTGAGGTCGCGAAATTAGTGTTAGCTACGGATGGTCAATATACGTTCACATTATCTGAATCATTCGATCATTCAGTACAAGGTGAAGACGCTTTATACTTACCATTTGAGGTGACAGCAATTGACGCCGCTGGTAATGAAAGTAATGCATCACAAATTGTTGTGACGCTTGTAGATGATATAGCGCAAGTTGATACTTATAACCAAATCGACGTCGCTGCTGTTAATACTGATTATACTGGTGATTTAATTGTTGATGCCGGTGCAGATGGTGCTCATGTAGGCTCTATCACTTTAGATGGCATCACTTATGTTTATGACGCTGAAAATAATTCAGTAAGCACAGAAGGCAGCTCTGAGACGGCTATTTTTTCAACTTATAATGAAACTAATAATGAACTTGCAATTGAGACCATTAAAGGTGAAACAATTACGGTTGATATGATCACTGGTGAATACAATTATACTACGACAGGTCAAGCAGTTGTCACTGCAGAGGTTGAAGAAGCACCTGAAGTGACTCTAGGTGATGATAATTCTTTATTAGGGTTAATTGGAGCGGATGCTCTTGGGTTAATTAACTTAAGCGAATCTCAAGCTTTCTCTGCAACGGATGCGAATAATGATATTACCAGTGTGGTCATAAAGAGTAGTGCTTTGATTGCTTTAGGACTCCCTGCATTTCAATGGTCTTCTCAGATGGCAAATGAGTTTGGCTTAAATGTAAATAGTGTCAAAGGTGGTATTCTTGGCTTAGTTGGTTCAAGCTATACGTTGACTATTACCTCTGAAGACGGTTCCACAATCAGTAATCAGGTTATTAATGAATTTCTAGGTTCTGTCTATACGTCATCCGCACTTTCTGTTGGAGTCGCTAGTAGCTTATCCATCACAGCTTCTGATTCTGATCCTGAAACTTTAGATGGCACCGCTACGTCTAATGGTCTTATCGATCTCGATGTGTTAGATGGATTACTTTCATCGAGTTATCCAAGTTACCTATACGAAGGAACAAGCTCTGGGGAAATTATGTTCGGAGACAATACGCTAAATAATCGTATGTACGGTTATGGTGGCGATGATAATATGGTTGGTGGTACTGTATTAGCTGACTTAATGCGTGGCGGAGCGGGTGATGATCTAATAAATGGTCTCGGTGGCAACGACATACTGAGTGGTGGTACGGGTAATGACACATTAACTGGCGGAGATGGTAACGATATTTTCCTTTGGGAAGAGGGGGATGCAGTTGCTGAGACTAGTGCTCCAGTTAACGATATTATTACCGACTTTAATAGCCAACCATATCTAGGTGGTGGGGATATACTAGACTTAGCCGATATGCTGCAAGGGGAAGGTAGAATAGGAACTAATGTAGGTAATCTAAGTAACTACTTACATTTTGAATATAATGGTAGCGATACGATTATCTCAGTGAGTGTTGATGGTGACTTTGTCGGTGGCTATGATCAAGCAACATCTACTGTTGATCAAACGATTACACTGCAAGGAGTTGATTTAACAGCTGGATTTGATTCTGATAGTGAGATCATTGAAAGCTTAATTAGTAACGGTAATCTATTAGTTGATGAACTGACTGCTGATAGCGTTACATTAGGTGGCACGACCACTATTGATGTTGACATTGTCGACGGCGATGGTGATATTGCTAATGCAGCGGTTGACTTTGATGCATCAGGCGCTGAAGCAACGGAGCCAACACCAACAACAAATAGCGCACCAATAGCTAATGCAGCGAACAATACCTTACTTGGTTTAGTTTCTGTACAAGCATTGGATGTGCTTAATCTAGAGAATCAAGCTTTCTCTGCGATGGATATTGATAACAACTTAACTAGTGTTGTACTGAACTATGGTTCACTGTTGAATGTTGATTTAACTACGTTGCAATTAACGGTATCAGAAGCAATGGCGGCATTACTGGGGTTGAAAGTAGAGACGGTTAACAGCTCTGTTTTACTTGGTTTAGTGGGCGCATCATCAACTGTGACGATCACAGCAATAGATGGCGGCGTTATTGATAACCAAGCGATTAATGAGTTATTAGCGACGGTTGATTTTGATAACACAGAACTTCTGGGTCTCAGTACTGATGTACAAGTTAATGTACTAAGTAATATGACAATTACCGCGACGGACAGTGAAGGCTTGAGTGATACTTCTTCATTATCGAGTTTGGTTGATGCAAGTTTATTAAATGGCTTGTTATTCAATACAGATGTTGTGATTGAAGGCACAAATGGTGATGATCAGATCAATGAAAGTGGAAACAATAACGGCGTACGTATTTACGGCTATGAAGGTAATGATGACTTAACTGGTACTGATTACAACGACTTAATCCGTGGTGGTAGCGGTAACGACAGCTTAACTGGTGGTGCAGGTAATGATGTCCTTATCGACGGTAATGGTAGTGATACCTTCAGTGCAGGTGCCGGCGATGATTACATGTCAATCTCTGGTAATGGCTTTGTGAGTATTGATGGCGGTATAGGTACTGATACCCTGTATGTTGATGATGGTATTAATTTAGACTTTACTAATTTATCATTAGGGTCTGTAACTAACATCGAAGAGTTAGTTTTAGGCGAGGGCGATACGGGTAATACTATTACCTTAACCAGTGCAGCAGTAGAAGCGTTAACCGATGATAATGAGACTTTGTATATCACCGGTGATGCTGAAGATATTGTTGTAACGGATATGGAAATTACAAGTAACACCTTCACTGATACAAATGGTATTACATATAATGAATACTCAATTGCATCAGGTCCTTCATTGTTTATTGATGAGGATGTTGCGGTTACTGTTACTCCTTAATCGTAAACAATAAAGCCTGTCATTACTGTTTTTTAATGTGGTGATGACAGTTTAAAAGCCCCTTCACTGGTAATTAGTGAGGGGGCTTTTTTTTAGAAAAGGTGGAAACCTAAAATAAAATTTTACAGATATTCACCTCAATAAAGGAGCATAACAAATCACTATTGATGATTATCATTCAAAACATATTTAATAGCATAAACACTTTCCGTATTACTTGTTTTCATCATCTTTAATTAAACATGATGACTTTCATATAAAACGATAGGACTAAATATTCTTTATAAAGTATCTTGTTTATACAATCATGTACAAGTCAACTGAGTAGAAAGGTGCTTATTGAATATTTACAATCAGATAGAAGAGTAGGTGTTGAATTGTGGATCGATGTTGAAGTGACTGAGAGCGTAACTCAAAGCATAACGGATAATGTTAAAGTGACTAGTGAAAGTACTAGCGCACAATAAATAAACGACTTATTAAGTACAGACACATATCAGATAAAATTCAAGTTTTAACGCAAAGTTCGGAATGAACTAAGCCCCATTATATTTCGATGCGGTGACTGTAGCTTTTCAGTATGCGGCTACTTACCTATAGAAAAATCAAAACACTCCTTTGGGCCAGTGCTTTAGTATCCCAGCATGCGAGTCATCGCATATAACTACAATAAAGGCATAATATCTATACCAGGTTGTACTGCTATTTATTACGATGCAGTGACTTTTTTATCAGCATTACGAAGGGAGGCTAAAGCCACTGCCCCGAGATCGTTTATTGCTCAATAGTATTTCAG
>NZ_JBAKAZ010000095.1:0-6492 GCF_038155185.1 Psychromonas aquatilis | reverse complement strand
AAAACGAAATAAAATCAATCTAATCTTGATTGACAAAGAGTGACCATATATGTCCAGTCTTTATTTTTAATTATTTAAGACTTCATCCAATTCTTTGGCAATCCCTTCTGCGGCTAGCATGCCACGATTTAAAGACCAAAGTGCTGAAGACACCTGCACCACTTGTCCTGTTTTACTTATTTTAAGTAATTTAAATAACGGATTATTTTCCCAGCTTTCTAATACAGTAACTGGCTTGCTCCTAACATAAAACAACCAATCGGGGTTAACTTTTAACAATACCTCTAAGTTAGCTTGTATTAAGTGATTATCCTGTAAATCAGGTAATGCTGATTTCAAACCAAGGTAACTAAATAGACTACCAGTAAAAGACAGTGGTCCATGCATCCACATGCCACGTTCATTAACCGTAGTAAATTGAATCGTTTCTTCGCTCTTGAAACGTTCACGATAGCTATCCATTAACTGTTTATGTTGGCTAATACGCGCTAACATTTCTGACTCTTTACCTACCGCTTTACCAATCACTTTAGCAGCTTCTAAAGCATCAAGATAACTTTCTCCACGGCTTTTCAATAACATGGTGGGTGCTACTTGGGAAAGGTCCTGATAACTAACACGGTGGCGATAAATATCACCAATAATCAAATCAGGTTTAAGGCGTGCAATCACTTCTAGGCTAGGCTGAGAGCGCATACCGACCGAAGTCCATGGGTCAAGTAACTCACGTACAGCAGGAATGATTCTTTGCGGATCTAAATCATCTGCAACACCAATCGGTGAAATACCAATTGAAGCAAGTGCATCAATAAATGAATACTCTAATACCACAATACGTTTAGGCGCTTGTGGCAAAGTTAAAGTCCCCAGCTCATGCTCTACTTCAATACTTGCCTGTACTGACAATGCAGTACAAAGCAGTATTAAAGCACCCAAAAGGCGCTGATAAATAAACTTAAACACGATTAGAATTTACCTGATAAACTGAAAGTAATATTACGTGGATCACCGGCGTAAATACTCGAGTCTCCAGAGCCACCCGTGTAGTACAACTTATCAAATACATTTTCAACATTCAAAGAAGCACGGTAATCATTGATTTCATAATGAACCCCTAAATCAACATTCATATAACCAGATAGTTTAACACGATCAGTTGAGTCTTCGTCGGTGTAGCGGGCGCTTTCATAGTTAGCACCAAATGTTGTACCTACAATGCCGTCTGCAATTTTATAAGGGAAGTTATATTTAGTCCAAACATAAGCATCATGTAAAGCGCTGCCAGGTGTTCGATTACCTTCAATATTTTCATCTGGATTATCAGTGATACGCGCATCAACATAAGCATAACCTAGTTTTATTTGCCAGTTTTCTACAGGTAACATAAGTAATTCGACTTCTACGCCCGTGCTTTTAACTTCACCTAACAACTCGTCTTCACCGGTGGTTTCATTCTCTTCTACTACATTATCTTTTTTGATATCAAAATAAGCGATAGATAAGTTTGCTTTGTTATTAAATAAATCTGTTTTCATGCCTACTTCATATTGACGCCCTCTTTCTGGCTCAAAATTATCACCGTTAACATCTGTATCTTCAATGCTATTTGGATTGAAGCTTTCACCGTAGCTTACGTATAATGATGTCGCATCTGATAAGTGATAAACCACACCACCTTGAGAAACAAAAGCATCACTTGAACTAGATGCAGTTGCGCCAGTATCTCTACGTTCAAAATCAATATCTTGACGTGTATAACGTACACCACCCATTAATGTCCAAGTTTCATTTAAATAGATCGTATCTTGTAGGTAAGCCGCGTAGTTCATGTAGTCTGTAACACGGTGGTTTAAGCTGTAAGCGTCTTCATCACGCTCAGTTAGATCTTCTGGGACGTAAAAATCAATATCTGTTGTTGCATAAGTTTCACGTTTAAAGTCGCTTCTTTCAAAGCCTACATTGATGCCAGCCAATACTTGATGTTCTACATCTCCAGCCCATAAGCTGCCTGTCGTTCTTACATCAACAGTATGATATTGACGTTTATTTTCATTATGACGGTCTCGTACTGATACCGTATCAGTGTCGTTATTTACATCTCTTGATTCAT
Organism: Psychromonas aquatilis; assembly: GCF_038155185.1. Classification (NCBI taxonomy): domain Bacteria; kingdom Pseudomonadati; phylum Pseudomonadota; class Gammaproteobacteria; order Alteromonadales; family Psychromonadaceae; genus Psychromonas; species Psychromonas aquatilis. Next base: position 4,382 of record NZ_JBAKAZ010000095.1, on the reverse strand, counting down.
ATGTTGTGTATGAGTCTTCATGCCAAACACTTCGCCAATCGACTGTGATATCAAATTCATCTGTTACCATAGTATTGTAGCTTGCAAAGGCCACAACCCCTTCATCTTTATCGTCATCATCAGCGGATTGGTAATGTGTATCGATTGATGCGATTTGGTTAATATCATAATCTAATACAGCTAAACCGTCATCACTAACACGATTTTCAGATTGAAACTCTAAACCGAACGTCACTTCTGTTTCTGTATCAGGACGATAAGTTAGCGTTGGAAATAAGTAATAGTTTTGCGCATCTACATCTTGGCGATATGAGTTAGTATCTTCTGCACTGAGAATCAAACGATATAACCATTTTTTGTCTTCAGTTAACGGCCCAGTTGCATCAATCGTTCCGGTAAAGCTATTATCTTCAGCAAAATCACTGACGCCTGTGTTGTAGCTATTACCAGAAATATCATAACGAACGGCAGCTTCTTCTTGCGGCTTTTTAGTGATGATATTCATTAAGCCACCTGGCTGCACTTGGCCATAAGTTATAGAGGCGGGCCCTTTTAAAATTTCTACTTTTTCAACATTGGCGGTGGTTGGTGAACCAAAACGTGATGCTAAACCTGGTAAGCCATTCACTTGAATATTGCTAAGTTCAGTATCTATCCCACGTAAACTAAAGCTATCGGCATTTGTACCTGATTGGCTCAATCCTGTTGTATAACCATATGCATCTGATAAAGATTCCGCACGGATATCCTGTAAAAACTGCTGGTTAATCACATTTACCGTCAACGGTGTATCTTTAGGATCTACATTACTCTTAGTAGCAGTGCTTACTTCTGGGTTTAAATAAGAGTTTTGTTTACCTACAATCACTAATGTGTCGAGTTCTGTAGCGGTTTCTTCGGCAGATACGTAAGAGGTTAACCCCAACATTAGGATGAGACTGTGCGTCACAGGGTTGATAGCAAATTTCATGGTAGATTGCTCATTTTGTAGTTTAATTGGTAGAAAATCCGTTTAAGGCCTTCCGCATACAATTTCGTGATTCAATTCACTCATTCCAGTGGTGTTTGGACCCATATGCGAATAGTATTGATAATCCATATCATTAACAAGAGCAAAAAGTCTTTTTGACTAAGTTAATCCTTTTATTTGATATTGATTGTTATTACTTTTTAAAATAGAATCTTCGACATCTAACAGGTGATATGACTTTTGTTGTAGGGCCTAAGCGAATAAACAAGGTAGCTTCTTCCTTCACTTAGGTATTTCAAAATATTATGCCCCTCTCTATTCGATATATTTTGCTCTTTGTTTGCGCATTCATTCTGCTCATATTTAGCTTTTCTTACTCTCTCATTGCTTGGTCTAGCTTTCCGCTTGACTTATCACATATCTCAGCTTACTTATTTAATTTCGATAGTCAGAGCATTGAGCAGCAAATATTAGCAACCACGCGTATCCCGAGATTATTAGTAGCAATATTAATTGGTACAAATTTAGCGGTAGCTGGAGTATTGATGCAGGGCTTAACCCGTAATCCACTTGCTTCACCTTCTATATTAGGCATTAACTCTGGCGCGGCTTGCTTTATGGCCCTAGCAAGTATTGGTGTGAATGTTTTAGGTGAAGTATCGAGTTTAGTATCGGCATCGGTTGGCGGTTTAATTAGTGGTGCGTTAGTGATTTTTCTAGGCGGCTTTTTCTCAGCTCGGAGTAACCCATTAAAATTAATTTTGGCGGGGATCGCGATTAATGCTTTATTAATTGGAATCACTCGTGCAGCAATTATCTTAGCCGATGATAGAGCTTATAGCGTGATCACTTGGTTATCAGGTTCTTTAGCCAGTATGGATTGGCAACAATGGCAGCAGTTATGGCCAACCAGTCTAATTGGCTTAGCTATTGCTATCTATGTCGCTAAAAACCTCAATCTACTCGCACTAGGCAATGAAGTCGCCACCAGCTTAGGTATTAATATCTCCTTTACTCGTTTTTTATCTTGTATGGCAATAATTTTATTAACCGCTTCTAGCGTTGCGGTAGTTGGACCAATCGGCTTTGTTGGTTTAATCGTCCCGCATATTGCAAGGGGATTAGTGAGCAACAACTACCTTTTATTACTGCCTATTAGTGCATTATTAGGTAGTTGTTTAATTGTTTGGGCAGATGCCTTATCACGTGGTATTGCCTTTCCCGCTGAAACGCCAGTGGGTGTGATCACTGCATTAATTGGCGCACCTTTTTTTGTATTCCTCAGTATTAGGAATAAAGCCCTATGAGCCGTTTAAAACTAACTTCACTGTTGCTTATTTTATTACTGATTAGTGTTGGTAGTTTGTTTATTGGTGCTTCAACACTTTCTGGACAACAGATCATCGATACCTTACTACATAGTGGCGAATACGATTTTATCGTTAATCAATACCGTTTACCTAGATTGTTATTAGCGATTGGTGTTGGTGCAGGCTTAGGTTTATCTGGTTCTCTGATTCAAGGTGTTATTCGTAACCCTTTAGCTTCCCCTGATTTAATGGGAATTAGTGCAGGTGCAGGATTAGCCGCTACCTCCTTATTAGTCTTTTATGCTGCGGCACCGGTTTATCTATTATTATTAACCGCTTTATCAGGTGGCTTAATCGCCGCAACAATTATTTTATTTATTGCCTATAAAACTAAACCAACGCCAATCAGGCTGGCTTTAATCGGTATTGCTATTAGTACCTTCTTATCTAGCGGCATCGATTTTTTAATTATCGTTAACCCTGTTGAAATGAATACTGCGATGGTTTGGTTAACGGGTAGTTTATGGGGAAGAAACTGGACGCAAGTACCTATTATTTGGGCGACACTTGCCGTTGTTCTGCCTTTTGCCTTCTGGTTAGCATGGCGATTAGATGTCATGGGACTCGGTGAAGACTGTGCAACGTCCTTAGGCATTCGCCCCTCTAGGTTACAATTAATTGCATTATTAACGGCTGTGATCTTAGCCAGTATTAGTGTTGCAGTAGCAGGAACGATTGCTTTTATTGGATTATTGGCTCCTCATCTTGCACGTATGCTGTTCGGTCATGATCATAAATACCTGATCCCTGCTTCGGCTTTATTAGGGGCTTTGATGTTGATTATTGCAGATACATTAGCAAGAGGCTTACAGCCGCCACTGGAATTACCCGCAGGTGTATTAACCTCATTAATTGGCGCTCCCTACTTCATCTTTTTACTACAACGTTATAAGGCTTGGTAATGATATCAACGGAAAATCTTACAGTATCCTATGGCGACAAAACCATTATCAAAGATCTTAATTTAACCTTGCCCAAGGGTAAAATTACCGCCTTAATCGGTCCTAATGGCTGTGGTAAATCTACGCTTTTAAAAGCATTAGCGCGTATTAATAAGGCCAATGCAGGACAAGTGTTACTTAACAACCAACCTTTACAAACCTTTGCTGATAAAGAATTAGCACAACAGCTATCTTTATTACCACAAATACTCACCACACCTGAAGGCGTAACCGTGCAACGCTTAGTAGAATATGGCCGCTCTCCTTATATTTCTCATTGGGGTAAGTTAAACAACCAAGATAAGCAGATCGTTAATCAAGCGATGCTCGAAACAAAAGTCAGTGAATTTGCAACACAAACTGCAAGTTCCCTTTCAGGTGGTCAAAGACAGCGAGCTTGGATTGCCATGATACTCGCACAAAATACCGAAGTGGTGATGTTAGATGAACCTACCACTTATTTGGATTTGTCACATCAAATTGAGTTGATGAAGTTAATGCAGGCGATGAAAGCCAAAGGCAAAACCGTGATTGTTGTCCTGCACGACCTTAACCAAGCTTGCCGTTACTGTGAGCATCTAGTGGTCATGAAGCAAGGAGAAGTCATTGCAGAGGGCGAACCAGAAGCGATATTTACAGAGCAATTATTACAGGATGTATTTTCTCTCTCGGCAAAAGTGGTTCCAGACCCTGTAGCCAATACGCCTATGTGCATTGCTTATTAGACAATAAAAACGAAAAATGGCGTACAAAAGATAACGGACACCCATTAATTAAAGACTATAAAATCAATTAATTACAACTTAAAGTCGATAGATGTCCAGTCTTTTGATTGAAAGCTATAAAATCAATCAATTACAACTTAAAGTCGATGGCTAACCAGTCTTTATTCTTTCATTGTGTTTCGCGTCGCGAAGTTTACACTATTAAAGCTCCGCGTTGTTGCGCGGTTTATTAGACGTTTTGTATTTTAAGGACTTATATAATGGCAGCAGGTGGACCCGGAGATCACCCCTTAACAGATATTTTTAACGTAAGCGTCTAGTAAACCACACCTATTTTTTGAAATTCCATGGTAACAGGCGGTCGATATCAGGGGAA
>NZ_JBAKAZ010000094.1:0-6565 GCF_038155185.1 Psychromonas aquatilis | reverse complement strand
CACTTTAATAGTAATAGATAACTCAATTAGATCATATTTTTACTTAGATTGGTATAAAAAAATAAAGTTTATAGCAAAAAAAGCACTAAAAAGATTAACAATAAAGATATAAAAACACTCAATAACCGTATTTTAAATGATAGAATAAACGCTTCAAATTCAATACCCTTTACATTAACCTTTCATATTTAGAGATTACATGGACAGTACAATTTTATTATTTATTGGTGTCGCGTTCAGTTTTGGCATGATCATAAACTTAACGGGCTTACCACCAATGGTCGGTTTTCTACTGGCTGGTTTCTTCCTCAACTTTATGGGCTATGAGTCCACAGAAACATTAGCGACCTTATCTGGTCTTGGTGTAACCTTATTACTCTTCTCGATTGGGCTCAAACTTGATATTCGAACACTTTTCAAATCAGAGGTTTGGGGTGGAGCAAGTATACATTTAGGGGCTAGCTTAGCTTTTTTTACCATTACTTTATTCGTATTTAAACAGTTCAGCATTCCATTTCTATCGGGTTTAGATATTTATGGATTAATACTGATCTCTTTTGCCTTAAGTTTTTCCAGTACTGTTTTTGCCGTCAAAATATTAGATGAAAAAAGTGAATCGAAATCTTTTTATGGCCGCATAGCGATCGGCATTTTAATCATGCAAGATATTTTTGCCGTACTATTTTTAACTGTCTCAGTAGGCAAGGTTCCTTCTATTTGGGCGCTTTTATTATTTGGTTTACCGCTGATAAGACCTATTTTATATAAACTATTAGATAAAGCAGGTCACGGTGAATTATTAGTTCTATACGGTTTTGTGCTGTCGTTAATTGTTGGCGCTGGATTATTTGAAAGTCTTGGTTTAAAAGCAGGCTTAGGTGCGCTGATTGCGGGGATGCTATTAGCCGGCCATGCCAGTGCAAAAGAGATGGCTAAATCACTGTTCAACTTAAAAGAGTTATTCTTGGTTTGCTTCTTTTTAAGCATCGGTCTCGGTGGTTTACCGAATGTAGATCATTTGTTTGTTGCCATCATATTATCGCTTTTATTAGCGGGTAAAGTGGTTTTATATTTTGCCACACTCAATAAATTCAGATTACGTGCGCGTACCTCACTGTTTACTACGTTCAGTTTAGCTAACTACAGTGAGTTTGGCTTAATTGTTGCTGCCTTAGCTACCCATAAAGGTTGGTTAAGCCAAGATTGGTTAACAGTCACAGCCATTGCTGTTTCTTTAAGCTTTATCATTGCTGCGTTACTCAATAAATACGCTGATGCCATTTACGACCGCTACCGTTTTGTATTAAAACGATATCAAGCAACACGTTTACACAAAGATGATAGACCGGTACGTGTTGGTGATGCACAAATATTAGTGTTAGGTATGGGTAGAATCGGGATTGGTGCTTACGATGCACTGAAAGCCACCTATGGTGAAAAAGTGATGGGTATCGATTACAACCATGAAACCACATTGCAACATAGGGAAGAAGGACGCCGAGTAATAACCGGTGATGCCCTCGATACTGACTTTTGGACTAAATTACAGCTCACGGACAATGTAAAACTTATTCTGCTTGCAATGCCAAGCCATAACGGTAATAAGTTTTCAGCGGAACAGCTCAATAACATTTATGACCGTCACTTCCAAGTCGCGGCATTAGCGCATTATAAAACCGATGAAAAAGAATTAAATGCGTTAGGCGTCAATTTAGTTTTTAATATGTATGAAGAAGCCGGCGCTGGATTTGCACGTCATGTGTTTACAGAATTGCAATCTGTGTTAACGATTCGCCCTCAAAAAACTGACTTATAGTAAAAAAGATTGCGGATTAAAAATTTTGTTAATAAATAGCGCTGATTTCGTGTGACTTTTGTCGTTTATTCTGCAAAAATCAAATATCTCAATATGTTGATCTAGTTTGATCACTGAATACAATTGTTAATCACGTTGTGTTTAGATGTAATTAAAGAAGTAACGGATGACTTCAATTCCGTTTACAATAAAAAAGGTAACCTTATGTGTTCTATTTTTGGTGTGCTCGACATTAAAAGCGATCCTATCGCATTGCGCCGACAAGCAATTGAAATGTCAAAACTGCTTCGTCATCGCGGCCCAGATTGGTCTGGCGTTTATTCTTCTGATAAAGCGATCCTTGTTCATGAACGTCTTTCTATCGTAGACGTGAATAATGGTGCACAGCCTTTATACAATCAAAATAATACACACATCCTTGCTGTTAATGGCGAAATCTACAATCATAAAGAACTCGCTGCAGAGTTAACTTGTGGTTACCAGTTCAAAACTAAGTCTGACTGTGAAGTTATCCTTGGTTTATACGAAGAGAAAGGCAACGCATTCCTAGATGACCTAAACGGTATCTTCGCTTTCTGTTTATATGACCAAGAAAAAGACAAATACCTAATTGGTCGTGACCATATGGGTATCATTCCACTATACCAAGGTTGGGATGAGCACGGTAACTACTATGTAGCTTCAGAAATGAAAGCATTAACACCTATCTGTTCTAAAGTATCTGAGTTCCCACCAGGGCATTACCTAGACAGTGAAGTAGGTGAATTAACTAAATATTATGTTCGTGATTGGATGGAATATGATGCAGTTAAAGATAACGGCGGCAGCGCTGCTGAAATCGGTCAAGCATTAGAAGAAGCGGTTAAACGCCAACTAATGTGTGATGTACCTTACGGTGTATTATTATCAGGCGGTCTAGATTCTTCAGTTATCTCTGCAATAACACAAAAATTTGCTAAGCAACGTGTTGAAGATAACGACGAAAGCGGCGCATGGTGGCCACAACTGCACTCTTTCTCTGTTGGCCTTGAAGGTTCACCAGATTTAGCAGCTGCACAAAAAGTAGCTGACGAATTAGGTACAGTTCACCACCCTATTATCTTTACTGTACAAAACGGTATTGATGCACTTAAAGAAGTTATCTATCACCTAGAAACTTACGATGTAACAACTATCCGTGCATCGACTCCTATGTACCTAATGGCACGTAAGATTAAAGCGATGGGTATCAAAATGGTACTTTCTGGTGAAGGTGCTGATGAGATCTTCGGTGGTTACTTATACTTCCATAAAGCACCAAACGCTCAAGAGTTCCATGAAGAGTTAAACCGTAAACTAAGCAAACTACACATGTTTGACTGTCTACGTGCGAACAAATCAATGTCAGCTTGGGGTGTTGAAGCACGTGTACCATTCTTAGATAAAGAGTTCATGGACGTTGCAATGCGTACTAACCCTGAACTTAAAATGATCAAAGATGGCCGTATCGAGAAAAACATTCTACGTGAAGCGTTTGATGGTCAACTATTACCAGAAGTTCTATGGCGTCAAAAAGAGCAATTCTCTGATGGTGTTGGTTACAACTGGATTGATACACTGAAAGAGCATGTTGAAACGCTAGTAACAGATCAACAACTAGCAACGGCTGAGTTCAAGTTCCCAATCAATACACCAGATACAAAAGAAGCTTACTTCTACCGTAGTATCTTCGAAGAGCACTTCCCACTAGATAGTGCTGCTGAGTGTGTACCACATGGTAAGTCTGTAGCTTGTTCAACAGTAGAAGCATTAGCTTGGGATGAAAGCTTCCAAAACAATGCTGACCCTTCAGGTCGTGCTGCTGGCATCCACAATGATGCTTACCAACAAAAATAAGTTTAGCGACTTTTAAGGTAAATAAATAAAGCGCTCAATGAGCGCTTTTTTTATACGGTAAATAAGTGATTTTTGAATAAACAAAGTGATTCAGCACAGTTATTTCATGACCTTGTATGATAGATTGTCTGTTAATACCAATTATATTAAATAAGTGATCTAAATTTTGCGTAGAAAAAATGACTTAGTTCAAGGCGTAATTTGAGCCTTTCGTCGATTAACTTCGTTAATAGCCTATCGGAGAATTAACGATAAGATGTTAATTCTTTAATAGTTGTTCTATTTGCGAAAATTACAACGAAGAAATAAGTTATTTTAACAAGTAAAATAGATCAGTTAATTAGTGTGATTGGTATATAAGCCGTTATTGCTTCCACTAACTCACATCAAGGATAATACAATGAATGATAATACCTGTTTATGTAAAAGCGGAAAACAATATGAAACCTGTTGTCAGCCTTTTCATAGCCTAAAAGCTAAACCAAGTACTTGTGAACAATTAATGCGCTCTCGCTATAGTGCGTTTTGTTTACAGTTAGGTGATTACCTTTTTGCGACTTATCATCCTGATTTTCGAGGTGACTTAACCGTTGAGCAATTATCAGAAAAATCAATGGATTGGAAAAACTTACAAATTGTCTCAACAGAAACAGGAGTAGATAAAGGTTTTGTTGAATTCAAAGCCTGGTACCTACTCGATGGCGAACTTAATTGTCATCACGAGCGCTCAAACTTTATAAAACAACAAGATCAATGGTTTTATTGTGATGGTGCTTTTTATCCTAATGAAAAATCAGGTAAGATACAGCGCAATGAAAACTGCCCTTGCGGTAGTGGTCAAAAATATAAAAAGTGCTGTGGCTAACCACAGGATTGAACCAATAGAGAAAATAATGGAAAAGAAAACACTATTAACTGATTGCCCAGATTCTAAAGGGTTAATCGCACAAATAACGAACATTTGTCAAAAGCACCAATTAAATATTGTTAAAAATAATGAATTTGTTGACCATCAACACAACCGCTTTTTTATGCGTACGGAAATCGAAGGTATTTTTAACGATCATACCCTGTTGGCAGACCTTGATTTAAATTTACCAAAGGGCTCATCTCGCTCGTTAATTAACTCAACTGAGCGTAAACGTATTGTTATTTTAGTGACTAAAGAGGCTCACTGTATCGGTGATATCTTAATGAAGAGCACTTACGGTAGCATCGATGTTGAAATTGCAGCGGTGATTGGTAACTATGATGCGCTAGAAGATTTAGTGACTAAGTTTAATATTCCTTACCATACTGTAAGTCATGAAGGGTTAACTCGCGAAGAGCATGAAGATAAAGTATTAGAAGCAATCGCTCCTTATACACCTGATTATGTTGTTCTCGCTAAGTACATGCGTATATTAACGCCGAAATTTGTGGAAACTTATGAGAATAGGCTGATTAATATCCACCACTCGTTTTTACCTGCTTTTATCGGTGCTAAGCCTTACCAGCAAGCATTTGATCGCGGTGTGAAGATTATTGGTGCAACAGCACACTTTGTTAACAATGACCTCGATGAAGGTCCAATTATTACCCAAGATGTGGCACACATTGACCATGCTTATAGTGCAGAAGATCTTGCAAAAGCAGGCAGAGACGTAGAGAAGTCAGTACTAAGCCGTGCATTACAACAAATCTTAGATGATAAAGTATTCGTTTACGCAAACCGTACTGTTGTTTTCAAATAAAATAGACAAGTAATAATATTCAATAAAAAAGGCCCTGAGTACGATTCACATCTACTCAGGGCCTTTTAGTTGATAGAGAGTTATTAAGCCAATAGCGCTTAATTTAATCCTACCGTTGATTGGTTTACATTATTACTTGCGTATTCTTCTAACTCATCAATTGATGTCATGGTGACAAATTCACCGTTTAATGAAAACTTCACCTCTTCCCCTATTTTTTCACCACGTAAAACCGCTGTTTCACCATTTGTATAAACAATGTCGTAATCAATAGTATCTTCGTTAATAGGGTTAACTTTAACTGTTTGCACTGATTTTTCTGGCGTATTGACATTAGTAAGTGGTTTTAAAGGCGCTTCATGCAATGAAGGGTCTAACTCATTATTGAGGTGATATTGCGTTTCCACATCTGAATCAAAAATATGCGGGTTACCATTAAGTGGGTTTTTACCTGTCCAAAACTCCAATGAATTAAATACCACCACATCGACAGCTAAGGTTAATGCATAAATAGGCGTTAGTAAGATATTCACCCCACCACGCGCATAACGGTTATCAACCACTTCTAAATTAAACTGCATCACTTTTTCTGTAACAGCATTACTCCCCACACAAGCTGACAATGCACCAGTTAAAGAAGCTACCGTTGCTACCATCGCTACATTCTTAACAACCGTTTTAGACATTTTATTAATCATAAAATAATTCCTTTCCAATAAAAAATCATCACTTCTCAAAGTGAAATAGATATAACACTGCTGATATGACAGCGTATAAAAATTGAAGTTCAAGGTGATCATCATATAAGTAAATGAAAACATTATCATTAAAGAAGCTGAAGCAATGTGAAATGTGTATCAGGAGAAGTGAAAGAAAGTGGATTAACGATCAGATATTACATAAGCGAATCAATATTTTTAAAGGTAGGTGTTTATAGGGGCATGACGCTTTTCTATAAAATTAAAAATCCGTATTATTTTTAAACAAGTGCTGTAATTATCGACAACAATATGATTTTATTTAAAGTTTTTTTACTTTTGCACTTCACAAGCGAAAATTTTCTGATACTATCTCCCTCGAAATAACGGAGGGGTTCCCGAGTGGCCAAAGGGAACAGATTGTAAATCTGTCGCGAAAGCTT
>NZ_JBAKAZ010000093.1:0-6604 GCF_038155185.1 Psychromonas aquatilis | reverse complement strand
CCAATAGATAATTCGGATTTTCAATAAATGATTGATTAATTTGAGCTGTAGAGGCATTTATGAGGATAATTAGACTGTATTATTGAGGTGGAATAATAGCGGCCCCCATTAGTTGAAGACTATAAAATCAATTAATTACAATTTAAAGTCGATCAGTGTCCAGCCCTTACCTAGTGCCAAGCTTTACAATAGTCAGGTTATCTATGTAATGTTTACAAAATAGTTCAACTTTAGTATTACACTCCTTTGGTAAAGTAAAACGATCTTTAGATCGAAGATGTTCTTGAATTTCAAGGTAAAATTTTGATACTTCGATTTCCATACACACCTAATTTAATAAGCATAACGCCCACATAAAAGGCGAGCGGTAGCGAGTCCAATCCACGCTTTATGTGGGCGGTTTTTAATGTTCTTGTTATGCATTATTCGGCACGTCATTTACTGTTCCGTCATCGTGGAGATAATGGACATTTTCATCGACTATATCTTCGATGGCAGCCTTCGCAGAATTAGGTGATTCTACAAGACCCTTAATAGGTTGAGCTTCGCGATGAATCATATCGACCTCAATTGAATCTAGTTGGATAGGCCCTAGACCTTCAACATCAAGATAGTATTTTGAGCAATCTAAAGTATTATGACCCTCTACGAGATTGCTCGTATTTATCAGTTCATTTAGCCTAACAGCAACTTCACCATGCCCATCAATGAGTGGATGATGCCCAGGATAGGTGAAGTTCATTTCATATTTATCCAGTCCATTTCTTTTCAAGGCTTCTTTAGCGCTATCTTGATTAAAGTTGAACTTGGTATTTTCAAAATCACTCATTATTGGCTGGATCGTATAATGAATTGATTTAATGAGGTGATTAACTAAAACAAGTCGAATATTGTTTTCTTTTGCTAGTAATACTGCCCCTTTCTGAAAGGAGCTTGTAGTTGCAATTATTCCATTGGCATTTCCAATATCACGCAGTATCTCAGCGAAAGAAGCAACATGAGATTTCTTTACTGCTGATTTATAGTTTTTACATTCAACGCAAGTTCTATAGGTTGTTCCTGCGGCCTTAAACTCCCAATAAACATCAATTTGATGCGTAGCACCACTTTTCCCAGTTATTGTAACGTCATGCTCTACTCTCAGATTCTCGAATCCATCAAAGTTCAGCATACCTTGATGGATTTCGGCAACTAGCTTTTCATATTCCGTATTTATATTAGTCAAATCTCAACTTCCTAGTAGGTGCATAACGAGGCTGTAGAATTTCTCATTTTCAGCCCGATTATTTAAAATAAAAACCACATTAATTCATATTTAGTTGAGATTCCAATAGATAATTCGGATTTTCAATAAATGATTGATTAATTTGAGCTGTAGAGGCGTTTATGAGGGTAATTAGACTGTATTATTGCGATTTAAGGGCTTTTAGCCCTTGGCTTAATATAAACTATTCCTTAACTTCTCTATATTATGAACGAGATAGTACATTTTCCATTGGGTATTCACTTTATCTTGGCCGCGCAGCGTGAATTTATTCATGACTTTATTAAAAGTGATATTACCAAATACAGGTTTAATGGCACCTAATCGTTTGCTGTATTGGCGCCGCCCTATTGGACTATCTATCTTAACTTTCATTTTGTCGCCATAGCTTAGCTTTTTCCGTAATAATAGCGGAAACCCATTAGTTGAAGGCTATAAAATCAATTAATTACATTTAAAGTCGATGGGTGTCCAGCCTTTATCCTATTCTCTAAAACGATCTTCGAATAGTTTAATTAACGCTTTATCGATTGTTAAATTACTATTCTTTGACCTATATATTTCAACAGCATGCATAACAAACTTAATATTCTGTTTATGCTCATCGGCAAAAAATTTACACTTTTCTTTAAGTTCTTTTTTATAAATTTTTAAAGCCATTTCTTCCTGAAATTTTTTAATTGCAGTGTCAAAACAGTTGTTATGTTCTGCAAACATTTCCCTTAATTTGGCTTTCGGTATTCGAAAGGCCCGGCTTCCATAGTCAAGAGCATCTCTAAAATTATCAAATTTCTCACCAAATATCGTTAATATTTCATTTTTAATATAAAAGCCAGTATGTCTTTCTCCGTCAGCTTCAAAATCAAACCCCTTAAATTTAAAGCGTTCATATGACTCTTTACCTAAAGCGAGCCCAGCTCTAATGCTATTACTTAAATGATAATCTAAATCAGAAATCTCATCTAGATCCCACATTTCATATACTCTAATAGCTTTCTTATACTTTTTAGCTAATTTGGATTTTACAATATCAACCCTCTGAGCCAGTAGACCACTTTTCTCTGTTCGTAAAAATTCAAAGCACTCAACACAAGCAGGAATTCGGTAAAAATCCGCTTCTTCTCGGGTTTTTAAATAAAACTCTGCATATTTCAAAGGAGGTGCTAAATCATGTTTAGTCGCAATACATCCACAATACAAACAAGAATTAAAAAACGTATAATGAGTTGCGTTAACTTGACGATATAAATCCATTTCATCATACATAGTCAAACTTCCTCTTCCACTGTTTGGAAATGATTTGCTTCCAAAATATTACCTTTAGCGATTTGAATTTTAGCCGAAGATTCTTTTTCATGACTGCGTACAGGGCAGTGTTTACCCCTTTTAAAAATGAGTAAGATCGTGTTATCAAGATCAGTTTTATACCAGTTACATACATCATAAACATCTTCCTCAGTCATGACTTGCTTTTCTGCATTACGTCGCGATTTGTTATGCACACTAAAGATTTTTACTGCAACTTCTTTATCTGATGTTTTCTCATTTCCGCCTGGCGTGACAGCTAAATTAAACTCTACCTCTTCACCATCATCAATTCTTGAGGTTAAGTTTATAGCTCGCTCCCACATAGTACCAAGAGCAAGCGCTTTTTCTGGATTATTATAGGTATCACCATTAACCCAATGCGCTTTAATCCATTTATATCCCCTTAAAGATCTAGAGGATTTAGGCGATATAGGTAGGTTTTTTAAATACACATTACGTATTGCATTAATTGTATTAAGTATTAGAGGGTCATGTGTAAATGTCGTGAAATCAAAGTCTGGCTCATCAAGCTTTGCCGGAATGGCATAATAACTATCCGTTAAATAAGTTTTTGCATCATTAAGCTTTTTCTTTCCTCTTAATTCTCCGTTTTTACCTACCTTTGCACCAACATCTAAACCTTTAACCTCATATCTTTTACAAATTTCATTATATTTATCACGTAAGCCTTTAATATTACCCGTTGCTTGATGTGAACATGTCCCTTCTAGATATGATAATAATTCACCATAAGCTCCGGTAGCATCTAAATTCGTAAAATGGGCTGCATTACGGTTAGTATGATACCCACAAGCTCGGCCAATGTTAGCCTGTACTACCGCAGCAATGTTAGAGACGGTACTGTCCCAAGTCGCTATTAGATTTTCTTTCATATCAAAACCAAAATTAATACCGGCTCTACAACCTGCTACTGTTATCGCGATGACCTTTTGACCAAATTCCATTGCTGTTTTATATTCATCTTTAAAGTCATCTATTGAGGTATGCTCATCTTCAGGAACACCGGTTAATTTAATCCCTAAAATAAATATATTTTCTTCTGACACACAATGCTGAGCTAAATATTTCTTAGCCTCCATAGCTGTTCCAGCAGGAACGCGTACCAACCCCCAACCTTCGCCATCATAAGAATTAAAATGCTCAATAAATTGTAATTGAGCATCTGATTTAACTTGAATATTACGGGCGTTATGCTCTAAGTTGACAACTTGCCCTGCAGCAAGCATTTCACGTACGCCAAAATAATCATCGCTAGTACGATGGAAAACGAGCTTAGTAGGAATGCCACGATTAATTAATGAATCCCCCTCTGTAGCTAATAAGGCACTTAACGGCGTGGCTGAAATAAATACGACACGACACTCGGTGTTTTCAGTTTGTAAATAATCAAAAAGTGCATCGTAACGTACTGAGGTATCACCTGATCCATAATGACACTCATCAATGATAATTAATTTAGGATCTTGTCTTCTGAAATGTTTTTCTATGTCGGCAAGAAAACGTACAAGGTTTGTCACAATAACATTTCCTGCTCGACGCAAGTCTTCTTTAGCTTGAGCAAGTAACGTCGTATCAGCCATAGTCATAACATATAAGGTGTCTCGAAGGTATTTTGGATTACAGATATCCTCATCACTTAAGCTGTTGCGTTGATAACATGCAGTAGCTAGCGCAACACCAGATTTACCAGCCTGCATTTCAGCAGCCATAATAATAGCGCGAGTTTCTCCCTGAAGAGCTTGATATGTATTTCTAGCTGCGTCTCGTTGGTGAGGATAGACACTAGGCTCACTCAATAATGTTTGAATTTTTTCTCTATGTTTTCGTAATTGTTCGCTCATTACTGATCCTTTATTTATGGCTTACGCGTCCACATACTCTTTACTTACTAAGCAATAATGCAATAGCCAAGCCAAATAGTATTCATCTGTTTTTAAAGCAATTTTAATTTTAATTCACCTCGACCAGGTAAGTTAATTAACGAAATGGTAATTAATTTATAAGCTACCAATAATAGCGGACACCCATTAGTTGAAGGCTATAAAATCAATTAATTACAATTTAAAGTCGATGGGTGTCCAGCCTTTATCTTTTCTGCTATATCTTTAATATTAACTTAACTCAACTTATGACTCCGATAATTTTGAGAATTATAACGCTGCATTAAGCGGACAAAAATAGTGGGTTAAAATGTGCAGCGAAGCGAAACGTAACCCACTGTTTCTGTTACGTTTAAACGCCTTGTTATATTTTTATTTGATTAGCAATATTTTTACTTAATATCTGAAGGCGCAAAGCTGTATTCTCTTTACCTATTATTTTTGCAGAGCGTTTATCACCTAGCTCCCTTGCCTTTTTTGCAGACAAGATTTCCTTACCATTTAAATCAAATTTAATACTATTTAACCCTTTATTTCCAAGATGTTTTAAAGTTACTACTTTTGGTTTTGTTTTTAAAGCGCACTCATTGACAGCTAACAAAGCCTTATCTCCGCAACATACTATGAGGTCTGATATGTTTTCTAGTTCCTTAGATAGTCGCTGAATATTGAGAGTACCTTTAATATCATCAGAGGTTGCTTCAGAGCGTTTTGTTAGCTCTTCATACTCGACTTTATCCCATGCATTGGTAATAGTAATTTTTTTTCTTGTTAGAGCTCCGTAGCTGAGTTCTGCAGATAACTTACTTAGAAACAAAGAAAGGTTTGTACCTGTAGCCTTCGCTGCAGGATATCCTGCTTCCAACTCATTTCGTCCAGGACATGAAAATACAAAAGCTATCTTTGATTCTGTTCCAATCGATATATGACAACTCATAATTCACCTAAAAATATAACCGTTTATTAAACCGAAAAATTCCATATTTCAGGTGGAAATACAGAATATATTAATTTGTTAAAATTAACATAAAAATGCCTTTATCGTACATAAAATCAAACAATTAATATTTTTAATCAAATTACTGTCATGTAGATAGGTGGAAAAAGCCCGCATTAACAACAAAAATATGGAAAAACACAATAGGGTCAGTCTTATTTTGTGCCGTAATCATTTCAATTGTTCAGCGGAAGTGTTATTTGGTGTTGGTAATGAAAAATATAGGTAGAGGTTAAAGCGTGAAACAGGAATAGGGAAAGTAGTCATTGGCGCAAGCTAACGAAAAATCGGCCACAAATATATTTTTATTGAATCCCAGATACAAAAAACCAAGCATAATAGCTTGGTTTTAACGTTTATTTTGACTAGGAAAACTTGGATCGGGAATAGAACCCACATCATCAGCTTGGAAGGCTTACTCTTAAATTACACCAATCTATTGAAAACGATAAGAATAATAGCGGACACCCATTAGTTGAAGGCTATAAAATCAATTAATTACAATTTAAAGTCAATGGGTGTACAGCCTTTATTTCACTAGGTAGTGCATTTAGCCCCCATAAAACAGACTATTTTTCTTAAAAAAGAGTAATTCTACAGCCTCAACGCCGCGTTAAGCAGACTAAAATTGTGGGTTATAATATGTAGCGAAGCGGAACCTAACCCACTGTTTTAGTTCCGTTTTAAACGCCTTGTTATACGTTTAACTAAAAAAGCAATCGTACTCATCCTGACCAACAACATTCAAGAACTCTTCTAGATATTTGACTATTGCTACAGGTTCATATTCATGCCATTTAAGATCAGATTTTTGCCAATAGATCTTCCACACTTTTTGCGTTTTCACATATGTAGCTTTCGCAATTGGGATATCTAGTTTTTCAGATGGATTTCTAAAGTTCGCTCTAATTTCAAATAGCACAACGCTCTGATTTTCAATTTTATAATTAATATCAAGCTGGTCTCTTACATGAACGGGAGGCCTATGCTCATCAATAAACTTATCTAACTCTTTTTCATAACGCTTTATTTCAAATTCACTGATTGCCATGATAAAACTCATCTCTCTGAATGACGTATAACAGTTTATTAAACCGAAAAATTCCATATTTCAGGTGGAAATACAGAATATAT
>NZ_JBAKAZ010000092.1:0-7009 GCF_038155185.1 Psychromonas aquatilis | reverse complement strand
TAACTGCATCTACAAGGGAGGCTGAAGCCACCGCCCCAAAGTCAAAACAAGGTTCATAAAAAGAAGTCGCAGAGCTCCTCCGCTAATGATACTAAGCTCGCGCTTAATTCGCCCACCGCACCAAAATCAAAGCAAGGTTCCTGAAAGTGAGTAGACCTAGCGTTAATAAATGGGTCAGTATCTATTTAAGCGAAGGCCTCGAAGGGTGAAAAGAGCGCTTCTCTTACAATTCCTTTCTCAGTGCATAACAAATTTAATTTTGCTAATAACTTAAACGACTTCACTTCAATCATCACCATTAAAAATAGATGATCGGGCTGCAAATACCAGACCTTAAACATGCCCATCGCAAATTAAAAGTTAGCTTATACTAATCACGTTAATTAACTGTTCGATTTTACTTATTTAACCTAATTACTATTACTTCTCATATTTTATAGCTGTAGAAAACTTAAGCTCAGGATTCTTAATCACTAATAAAATACCGCTTAGAATTATCACACTGGAAATTACAAACACTGCCGACACACTTTCCTCGAGAAAGATAAAGCCCGCCACAGCAGCTAATACAGGTACTAATAACTGCACTACAGCAGCAACATTATGACGTAATGCCGTTAATGCTTGATACCATAATAAATAACCTAAAGCAGATGCGAATACACCGGATAAAATAGCGTACAGCACGCCCTCTAAGGTTAAGAAAGTGGCATCGATATTGATCACCGCAAAGAGAATAATAAAAGGTAATGTTCGGAAAAAATTAAAAATAGTATCAGCGGTAGGATCTAAGCTTTCTTTACCCGCTAAGGTATAAAATGCCCAACTAATACCAGATAAACACATTAGAGCAAATGCAATCAGTGATGGACTAGAGAGTTGTGGTGCCAGTAAAAAAACAAAACCTGCAACCGCTAAAATCAAACCAATTAATTCAGCTCTTGTTAATAAATGCCCTTTTAACACACGGCTAAGCAACATAGTCACTTGTACCGTGGCAAATAACACCAATGCACCTGTTGCCGTATCCAATTGAATATAAGCATAGGAAAAGGTCATGGCATAAATAAATAACCATGTCGCGTTAAGCCAACTCCCCGTGCTCTTTTTATCGATTGTTGAAGGCTGATTATCTATTTCAGCTCTGTTCGCTTTTTTAGGGTCCACAATAAAGTGCTTAACGGCTAGAAATAAACCTAAGAAAATACTACCGGATAGTAACCTGATCACAGTGAAACTACCGGCATCAACTTGCTGATCTCCTAATGCTAAACGACAAAATACAGAATTTGCAGCAAAAGCAATTAATGCAAAACTGGTCAGTAGGAAGGTTTTATATGGGTTAAATACTGTATTCTGCATATTAAGCTCATTACACTTTAAAATAGGGAAGTTAATTATATCAACAGCTTTTGAAGATAATGTCTAATCAAGTTGTGCGTAAATTATAAAATTTATCGCTGTGATAAGTGAAATATCTTGTTTTGATGTTAGGACAAATAGAATGGTAAATTGGGAATTTTATAAAACGGCCGTTCTAGGATAGAAAACCGACCGTAATAGCAGACTTGTTTTATTAAATAACTTAAGAAACAATAAGTGCGCTAGCTAAGCCTATTAAGCCGCCAAATACACCACCCCATACAACCAACCAACCTAGATGTTTTTTGATCATTGCTTGTATTATTTCTTTTACCAGTAAAGGGGTTAATTCATTAAGACGTTGCTCGATAATCTGTTCAATTTTAGTCAGAATATCCTGCATCATGTCTGGCTGTTCCATCTCATTTTTCAATAACGTTAAGAAATCTTCCTTTTCAGTTAAATCAATGATTGATGATTTCATATGCTTAATGAAAGGCTCTCTTAATGGTTTAAGTGCCTCTTCGCCACCAAACATTCCAAGCATGCCACCAAAAGAAGAGTTTAAGATAACTTCTACTAACCCGTCGTAAGTTGGATTTAAATCGACCTTTTCGATAACCGGTTTCAAGTTAAACTGAGCGGATGATAAACTTCCTGCAGATAAAAATCGCTCTACATTTTCAGCCGTAAAGAATTGCTGCATCATTAAGTTACGTATACCTGATTTAAATTCTTCAAAGTGAGCAGGTACGACACCTGATCCATATAAGAAAGGAATCTTTTCAAATAACATAAAAATAGCGAGCCAATTGGTTAATGCGCCCGATAAGGCAAATAACCCAACCATCGTTAGAATAGCCGACAATTGGCTTTCTCCTAACAATAAACCGACCGCTAAAATCAGCGCGGCAATAAAGTTTGTAATAAAGCTTTTATTCATTTATCTCCCCTTCTCTATCACTCAATTTTTACCCAAAAAAAATCCAGTTATAAATAACTGGATTTAATACCTCAAAATAAGATTTACAACTATTTTGAAATATCTTCACGTAGTTTTAAACTACGTAGTGCTTTATCAAGTACACCATTAACAAATTTGTATGATTCGTCAGTTGCAAAATCTTTTGCTAATTCAATCGCTTCATTGAGTACCACTTTATGCGGAACATCAGTACGATAAGTTAGTTCAAACATAGCTAAACGCAATACCGCAAGGTCAACCTTATCAACATCGCTAATTTTACGAGAAAGGTAAGGCGATAACTTGTCATCTATTGAATCAACATTTTTTACAACACCGATTAATAGCTCTTTGAAATAAGGTACATCTGTTTTAGACATATCTTGATCAACTGCAAACTCTTCCATAATTTGAGTTGTTCCGGCTTGCGTAAGTTGCCATTGGTAAATAGCTTGTACGGCAAATTGACGTGCACGACGACGTTCAGCTGGTTTCATAGCCATTAACCTAATTCCGCCATTACATTAACCATTTCTAGCGCACCTAAAGCAGCTTCGCTACCTTTGTTACCCATTTTAGTGCCAGCACGTTCAATTGCTTGGTCAATAGAGTCTGTTGTTAGTACACCAAATGCAACCGGTACTGTAAACTCTAGTGATACTTGCGCTAACCCTTTGTTACATTCATTTGCTACAAGATCAAAGTGAGGTGTTCCGCCACGTATAACACAGCCTAATGCAACGATTGCATCAAACTTGTTAGAAGCTGCAACACGCTTAGTCGCTAATGGTAACTCAACTGCACCCGGTACACGAACGACTGTAATGTTATCATCAGATACTTGTCCTGTACGTTTAAGGGTATCAACAGCACCTGCTAATAATTGCTCATTAATAAAGCTGTTAAAGCGAGAGATCACGATTGCGATTTTAGCGTCTGGAGCGGCTAAGCCACCTTCAATAATTTTCATTTTCTACCCTTAATTCAAAATTTTGTGCATTCTAACACATTTCATTTCTTTATAGACACTGTTTATTCAGTGATATATTCAACTACTTCTAGTCCAAAACCAGATAATGCATGGTATTTTTTCTGTGAACTAAATAAAGCCATTTTTTGAACGCCTAAATCACGTAAGATTTGTGAGCCAACACCAACACGACGACTTGCTCCTTGTGCTTTAGCAGCCACTCGCTCTCCCGCATCTTCTTGACTGATATAGTTAACTTGCTCTAACAATGATTCAGCTGTTTCCTGATGACCAAGCATAACTAATACGCCACCTTCTTTTGCTAATCGCTCTAATGCAGTATGCATCGGCCATGTACGCGGCGCTAAGCGATCAGAGAAAAAGTTATCGGCAAAAGTATTTTGCAGGTGCACACGAACATTGGTTGTTTCGCCTGCTTTAACTTCACCGCTAACCAGTGCAAAATGGACTTGTTTATCAATTGTATCTTGATAAGCGATAAGATCAAATTCACCAAACTCAGTCGGTAATTTACATTGATTTACACGTTCAATAGTCGTTTCGTTATTATTACGATATTCAATTAAGTCTGCAACGGTCCCTAATTTGATGCCATGTTCTTTAGCAAAGATTTCTAGGTCAGCGCGACGAGCCATTGTTCCATCTTCGTTTAAGATTTCAACAATCACCCCTGCTGGTTCACGGCCCGCTAAGCGTGCTAAGTCACAACCTGCTTCTGTGTGTCCTGCACGTGTTAATACGCCACCATTTTGTGCTTTTAAAGGGAAAATATGGCCTGGCATAACGATATCAGTCGGTTTGGCATCTTTTGCTATCGCCGCTAATACTGTTACCGCACGATCTGCTGCCGAAATACCCGTTGTCACGCCCTCTGCGGCTTCGATAGAAACTGTAAAGTTAGTTGAAAATGCCGCGGTATTATCTTCTACCATTAATGGTAATTTAAGTTGCTCACAACGCTCAGCGGTTAATGTTAAGCAAATCAAACCACGGCCGTATTTTGCCATAAAGTTAATTGCTTCAGGCGTTACCATATCAGCAGCCATGATTAAGTCGCCTTCATTCTCACGATCTTCATCATCCATTAAGATAACCATTTTACCTAAGCGGATATCTTCAATTATTTCTGCACTTGTATTTAATTTCATTCTCTACCCTTAAATTTTTTATGACTGTGCTATCTACCTGCTTTTGAGCAACCTTCTTCTAAGATAGGGCTAGCCCATGAAACCACTTTTAGCGAGGAGTTCCATTGTTGATTGTTGTTTTTTATTTGGCTCGGCAGCTTGCTCGCCCAGCATTAGACGTTCTAAATAACGAGAAATAACATCGACTTCTAAATTAACACGCGAGCCAACAGCGTATTGCTGTATCGTTGTCTGGCTAATGGTATGTGGAATAATGGTTAATTTAAAACTTGAGCCATCAACATCATTGGTTGTTAAGCTAATCCCATCAACAGTAATAGAGCCCTTCTTAGCAATATATTTAGCCAATTCACTCGGTGCTTTTATCCAATATTCTACGGCATTACCCACAGGAGTAATACTAGTGACTTCGCCCACACCATCAACGTGACCACTCACAATATGGCCACCAAAGCGTTCGTTCATCTGCATTGCTTTTTCTAAATTAACCAAATAACCAGGTTGAATATTAGAAAAGCCACTTAGACGCAATGTTTCATGAGAAAGGTCAACATCAAAACTATCTGAGCTCAAACGCGTTACTGTTAAACAGACGCCATTATTAGCAATACTATCGCCAAGTTTTACGTCATGCATATCTAGCTCACCGGCGTTCACGGTAATCGTCATATCTTTTTCGTTGTTCTGAATTGCAGTTACTTTTCCTACTGCAGCAACAATGCCTGTAAACATATTATTCTCGATGATTAATTAAACGAATATCATCACCAATTTGCACAACTGATTGTAGCTTAAGTTTGATAATATCGTTCATGGTTGAAAAATGGGGTAAGTTTACTAAACTTCTGCTTTGATCTCCCATCAATTTTATAGCTTGATATAAGATAAATTCATCAACTAAGTCACATTTAAATAATTCGCCAGCTAATGTTGCGCCCGCCTCTACCCATAAGTCATTAATTTCATATTGGTTTAAAAGAGACATCAGTTCATGGAGATCAATTTTGTTAAGGTCATTTTTAGGGCAAATGATCTGCTCTACATCAGCAGTACATAAATCAAAATCAGATCTATCTCGCGCTGTTAAAGACACAATCAGTACTTTGCCCGGCAAACTAAATAAGTGTTCTTGAAGTGTTAGTTTATTATTAGAATCTAAGAGGATGCGTATCGGCTGTCGTACATTCGCTTCAGGTAATAGCTCTGGTGTTATTTGAGGGCTATTGATCAGTTCCTGATAACGAACATTTAAGCTTGGGTTATCCAATAATACGGTATTAATACCTGTTAAAATGGCACTTTGTTGCGCTCTAAAATACTGCACATCTGCACGTGCTGCTTTACCTGTTATCCATTTGCTTTCGCCGTTTTTAAGCGCTGTTTTACCATCTAGGCTAGATGCCATTTTAACAGTGATACGTGGGCGTTTAAATTTCATACGAGTAATAAAGCCAAGATTCAGCTGTTCAGCTTGTGCCGTTAGTAAACCCACCTCAACAATAATACCAGCTTCTTCTAAAATAGAGATTCCACGCCCTGCAACTTTAGGGTTCGGGTCGACCATCGCGATAACCACACGTTTTACGCCAGCTTTAACTAATGCTAATGCGCAAGGTGGCGTGCGTCCAAAATGAGAGCAAGGCTCTAGTGTCACATAACATGTCGCACCTAATGACTTTTCTTTCGCCATTGCCAAAGCATTTACTTCAGCATGACCAGCTCCCGCTTTTAAATGAAAGCCTTCGCCAACAATCTCATCATTCAGGGTAATCACACAACCAACATTAGGGTTTGGTGACGTTGTAAAGCGTCCTTTCTTAGCGAGCTCGATAGCACGCTGCATGTATTTTTGATCTGTTTGAGTAAATGGCATAACTTTTTATCTTTATTATTTATCTAACTTGGCAATTTCTTCGCCAAATTCTTTTACATCTTCAAAGGCGCGATAAACTGAGGCAAAACGGATATAAGCAACTTTATCTAACCCTTTTAGTAAATCCATAACCAGTTCCCCCACCATTTTAGAAGGTACTTCACGCTCACCCGTTGCACGTAATGTTGATTTTAACTTATGAACGGCACTTTCTACAGATTCAATACTAACCGGGCGCTTTTCTAACGCGATGTTGATACCGACTAATAACTTTTCTTCATTAAAAGGTTCTCTACTGCCATCTGACTTAATTAGTCGCGGCATAATCAATTCAGCTAATTCGAAAGTTGTAAATCGTTCATTACAGTCATTACACACACGGCGGCGACGTACTTGCGAACCATCTGAAACAAGGCGTGAGTCGATAACTTTAGTATCTTGTGCACTACAAAAAGGACAAAACATAATGTATTTCTCTCTGTAATAAAAACGAACCCTAGATCTAATTAAAAACCAGGATAAAAAAGACAGCTAACTTAACATAATTTAAGGTTTAAATCGCCGTTAATAAAGAGAATATTATAAAAAGACAAGGTATAACGATACTTCGCTCAATATATTAATACCAATTATATTAAATAAGTGATCTAAATTTTGCGCAGGAAAAATGA
>NZ_JBAKAZ010000091.1:0-7346 GCF_038155185.1 Psychromonas aquatilis | reverse complement strand
TGTTTTGGTTTTTTATTTTGACGCAAGCAGGGAGACTAAAGTCACCGCCCCGAAGCGAACGTTAATACTATTTCGCTTAGATAGATACTCACCCATTTGTTAACGCTAGTGCTACTCACTTTTAGGAATTGAGCAGTTTGGGGTCGTGAATGTCGATCTTGTACGAGTTAAACAGAAGCCGTATTCAGTCGCAGGCTTATCTTTGATTACAACATTCATTACAACATTGAAAAAATAGGCATTAATAAAGCAAAGAGTTCGGCTTGTGAGCTAATGTTGCACTTTGAATACAGTTGCTTACGAAATACTTTTACTGTTTCTTTGCTGATGTTTAGATTAAGGGAGATTGATAAAGAGGAGTGTCCTTGCAGTATATATAATGCGACTTCAGCTTGGCGTGGGCTAAGTGAAATACCGTGTTGTTCTTGTAATTTACCTCTTAATCGCTGTTTTATCGGCGGTAAAACAATGCCTTTTCCTTCTTTGGGTTGGTAATCTTTCCAATGCTGCTGACATAATGCAGAAAGTATATTTTCATAAGACTTTATCTTCTTTAACTCGGTTTTACCAAACCGTAGACCACTGGTTTTATCACGTCCAAAACACGCTGTTAAGGTGATGTCATGATTGATTCTGGCAAATAAACTAAATTCATCAACCAAGGTAGTCGCTTGATAATACTCATTAAAATAACTAGTTTGTTTAAATTGGTCAGGTGCTAAGTCAAAAATACAATGTATGCCTTTTTGAATACCATTTTTAATAGCGTGATAAAAAGGATCCAGTAAATACGCTGCGGTTAAATAATGACTTTGCATATTCTGGTACACCGTTGAGGTAGAACACTCCCGATATAACTCTTCAGGGTTCATATCCTTGTGGTATGCAATGATAATCAAGTTATCAAAATCTATTATCTTCTTCACAAAATAACCTAACGCCTCGGCAAAATTAGCGTTTCCGAGCGATCTCACTACTTCAGCGAGCGCTTTATCTTGTTCTTTAGTCGGCATTAAACACATTCCTGTCAGTATAAAAACTATTCACATCACACTTTTTCAACGCATACCACGCTGGGGTTATATACCCCCTTAAGCGTTAAAATTAGTATAAATCTTCGTTAGGCGGGTTACTTTTTAAGTATCTTAATCAAGTATTGAACATAATAGAAGCAATAAAGCAGGTTTATCATCAATGACGAACGGTTGCACTACAAGCCAGTTTCAATGTATTAATAAACTAACTGCTTGTCTCTAGAAAATGTTCATTGGTTAATTTTATTAAAAAGACTTTAATTTAGAATATATGGAGATATGAAATGACAAGTTTAAAATTAACGAGGACTTTAACGTTATGGCCACTCATTATAATGGGGCTGGCTTACATGACACCATTAATTGTACTAGGGACCTTTGGCATAATAGCGGAAGCAAGTAACGGCACCGTGCCTATGGCGTTTTTAATTACCACTTTTGCAATGTTTTTTACTGCCAATAGTTATGGCATTATGGCGCGTAAATACCCAATCGCAGGCTCAGCATATACCTTTGCAACCAAGAGTATCGATAGCCGAGTAGGTTTTATGGTGGGGTGGACAATTCTCTTAGACTACTTCTTCTTACCAATGGTTATTTGGCTGATTGGCGCCGCTTATTTGGGTGCTCAATTTCCTGATGTCCCACAATGGCTATTTTTAATCGGTTTCGTATTACTGACCACCGTGATTAATTACATTGGTGTTAAAACCGCGGCTAAATTAAATTCAGTATTAATGATATTCCAATTAACAGCCATGGTGATCTTTGTTGTTTTATCGTTGGGTGAAGTCTATGGAAACGGCGGTATTAGTAGCTTGTTTAGCACAGCGCCGTTCTTTAATGAGTCTACCACCTTGGCTATTGTACTAGCAGGCTCAAGTATTGCCGCTTATGCCTTCCTAGGGTTTGACGCTATTACTACTTTCACAGAAGAAACCATTGAGCCTGAAAAAACCGTCCCTAAAGCGATTATGCTTTGTACGCTTTTTGCAGGTGTTATCTACATTGCTGTCGGATATACAACACAGCTTGTACACCCAGGTACAATGTTTAATGATACCGATTCAGCAGCCTTTGAAATTGCCGCTCAAATTGGTGGTAACTTATTTGCGTCACTGTTTTTAGCGGCGATGATCACAGCACAATTTATGTCTGGTCTATCTGCTCAAGCCAGTGTTTCAAGATTATTGTTTGCAATGGGACGAGATGGTGTTTTACCTAAAAAAGTGTTCGGTTTTTTACACCCTAAATATCTAACCCCTATCGGCGGTATTATCCTATCGGCTTTAGCTGCAACATTGGCTTTATTTTTTGATGTTATGCAAGCCGCTTCATTAATTAACTTTGGTGCCTTTGTTGCTTTTATCTTTGTTAACATGTCGGTTATTTTTACTTATTTAAAAGATCAGAAACAAGGCATTGCCACAGGCTCTAAAATACGTAATCTAGTTTTTCCTGCAATCGGTACGTTTGTTACTTTTTACCTAATGACTAAATTAGACCTTAACGCCTTAACAGTAGGGGGCATTTGGTTTGCCATTGGGCTTATCTATTTAGTGTATTTAACAAAAGGCTTCACAAAACCGACACCAGCGCTTCATTTTGAGGAATCTTAATATGCTTCACCATTTACCAATATTATTAATGCAATCGTCTTCTCGTCTACCAACAGCTGAAAGCTTAAATGAGTTTGAAGCTGAAATTAAAGAACTAAAGTCGGACTTTGAGAAAACAAGAATGATTGTTTACCCAGAAATCCACCTATGTCGCGCTGAAGGCACACGCGTAGAGCGTAAAAAAATGTATTACGATGCGGCTGAACCTTTAGATGGCCCGAGAGGGCAGCGACTTGCCAAAATAGCTAAAGAAAATAATATTTGGCTAATTCCAGGCACAGTGATTGAACAAGGTGAAGGAGATGATATTTACTGCACCGCTGTTGTCTATTCTCCAGAAGGGGAGTTAGTCACCAGTTACCGTAAATGTTTTCCATGGCGCCCTTATGAACCTTTTAAACCGGGTAAAGAGTTGAATGTATTTGATATTCCCGGTTTTGGGCGCGTTGGTATTTGTGTTTGTTATGATATTTGGTTCCCTGAAGTGGTGCGTCAATTATCATGGATGGGCGCTGATTTAATTATTAACTTAGTGCAAACATCAACATGCGACCGCAGCAAAGAACTGATTTTGTTACAAGCACAAGCCATTACCAACCAAGTTTACATCGCCAGCGTAAATGCTGCTGCACCCGCAGGCACAGGCGAGAGTATTATTATCGACCCAGAGGGAAATGTCAGAGCAAAATCTCCCGGCGTTTCTGAATTTATTTTAACGGATGTTATCAATAGTGATGAAGTTAAAAAGGTCAGAGAATACGGCGTATGTGGTTTAAACAGAACATGGGCGCAATTCTTACCCGATGATGCACCACTTAAACTACCCATCTATGAAAACGGTGAAATGAACCCGTTAACCTGGGAAGCTAAAAAGCGTTAAATCAAATGCTGCAAAAGCGAATGGGTTTTTGCAGCATTTTTGTTTTTTGTGAAATAGGGGAGCTATGCCAGTTTATTGGCTAAATTAAAATGAGTAGTACTTTGATTGTTTTCTGGTCTGTTGTTCAGCATCGTTATTGAGCAATTGAAATTAGTAATGATTACAACTTAAGTAGAGATTTTATTGTAGAATCAGTGTGATTTTTTATATTTAAGTGATTATTCTAATATTTGATAAGAACTTCTTTTCTACTACTTGAATAGTTAATTTGCGGGTGGAAGCGCAAATGTGCTAATAACTCTATTTTAAAATATTTTATAATGTTGTCATCCTTTTAAGATAATTAATAAATGTTCACATCAGTCTCATCAATGATTAGTATAAAAGCATAATGGGGGGGCATGATCCTACTGATAGCAGAGCTAGCGGGTTTAAGAAAGTGCATTATTGAGTTTTCCAATAAACTTGATTACTTAGTGAAGTAATCCATAAATGTAATTGATTTAAAGAATGAACGTAAAACAGTTTTTATATTAGCAACAGTAACGGATAAAATTTACGTATGTGGTTAAGGAGCGTAAACCAATACAAAATTTTTACACTTATAGTAATTAACTCCAAGTGATATTATAAAAGAAAAACCAAGGTATAACAGATGATTGAAGCAGATGATGCTATTGAAATTGAAAATCAAGATGAGCTTGAGTTAACAGCACACCCTCATCAAATGGGTACTGATACGCAAATACGGATTGCTAAAGAGCAATCTAGCATTTTTGAGTTGCTTCGTAAGGAAAGCCGTGGTGATCTTGTTCTTGCCCCTGACTTCCAAAGAAAAAATGTGTGGGACAGAAAGCATCAATCTGAATTGATTGAGTCAATATTGATGGGGATCCCTATTCCCTTGATCTATCTATTTGAAGATGAAGAAGGTATTAGACAGATTATTGATGGTAAACAAAGAATTACAGCCTTAAAGCAATTTAAAAATAATAAGTTTACGCTTACTAACCTTTCCATGTTGCCAGATCTTAAAGGAAAAAAATTCGATGATATTGCCCCTATTCTTCAAGCTAAATTAGAAGATTATCAGTTACATTCTTATGTAATACAGCCACCAACACCTGAATATGTAAAGTTCAATATTTTTGAACGAGTCAATCGAGGTGGGATTAACTTAAACAAACAAGAAATGCGTCACGCCTTGTATCAAGGAAATGCTACAACCCTAATCCAAGAGTTAGCAGAAAGCCAGCAATTTAAGTTAGCTACAGGAAATGGTGTAAAGCCAAATCGTATGCGTGATAGATACCTAGTGTTAAGGTTTGTAGCATTTTATCTGTTGATCACAGGTCAGCTTAAGGACTCGTCCATTCAATATAAATCGGATGTTGATGCATTCTTGGCATCAGTGATGAAATATTTAAATACAAAATCCTCCGTACAATTGATTGATAACGCCCAAAAAGCGTGTTTATATGGAATGGAGGGGGCATACCAAGTTTTAGGTGATGAAGCATTCCGTTTCAAGTCGAAAGATGGAGGGAACAGGCGACCTGTTAATATGGGGTTGTTTGAGATGTTAGTTTTTGCATTTTGTCACATAGATTATACCCAATTAGACAACACAAAAAGTAAATTACTAGTAAATACGTATAAAGAAAGTGTAGATGAAGTAGGACTTTTTTCTGGCTCAATTGACACTACAGAATATGTAAGAGCTAGATTTGATACCGCTCAAAAAATAACACAGGGACTTAAGAATGCTTAAGCAACTTGATATTAAAAACTTAAAAAGTATTGATAGAACCGTTTTAAAACTTGCTCCGTTAACTCTTCTGACAGGAGCAAACTCCTCTGGGAAATCAACTGCTATTCAAGCTTTGATGTTACTTATCAAGAATAGCCAGACTAGCAACCGCTATAGTATGGAAGAGCTAATTCGCTACTTAAATGATTTTGCTACAATACGTAATAAAAAGAACAATGCTAAGTCAATTGATATAAGCGTAATCGACAGTAGTAGCAATACCCATACTTTGAAAATAACCTCAGATGGTACAAATAAATCAAGCCAATTACCTTACCAGTATGAGTTGGAAGAAAATGAGCACGGTACAGAACTTTTATACCTAAATGCTAATCGTATAGGTGCTCAAGACCTAGTACAAGTATCAGAGCGCAAAGTAGGCAATTTAGGGGAATACTTATTCTCAACTTTCGAAAAGATAAAGGGTAGGACATTGCCTGATGCTCTTCTCAGATTTGATGGTTCTAAGACTATTTCATATCAGGTTAGTCAATGGTTGAGTTTTATTACAGGCTCTCAAACGGAGCTTATTACAGAAAAACTTAGTGACCAAGTAAAGGTCTCTTTTAACGTAAAAGAGATTGATAGTAATGTATCACCATTTAACCTTGGAGCTGGAATGAGCTATATCGCTAAGGTTATCATAATATGTTTAATGGGAAAAAAAGGGGATCTGGTACTCTTGGAAAACCCAGAAATTCAATTACATCCTAGAGCACAAGCCCAGTTAGGAGTGTTTCTATCATTTGTAGCTAATAGTGGAATCCAATTGATTGTTGAAACTCACTGTGAGCATTTAATCAATAAGATTGCTTACGAAACGTATGAAGATCGTATCTCTAGTGATGACATTGTTATTCATTACAAAAGTAGCGTTGAAAATGACTTTGAAACGATTTTGATCGATGATAATGGCGAGTTTAACGATATCAATGCCAATATTATTAGTTTCCCAACAGGTTTTTTTGATGCAACACTTTCTGATTTAATGAGTATGAGGTAAATAATGGCTGAAAAAATGGTACTTAGTACCTCACTATTGTTGGCCTATGAAAACGTTTCTTTTGAGCCTCGTAAGTATCAAAAAAAATACAAAAGGTTAATGAAACTAATTTCACTGCCATACAAAACGAATAAGAGGCAACTTATTAAAGCGCAAGAAGAAGGATTGAACTCTTCAGTTTTTGATAGATTAATGCCCCAGCTTCAGAATCAAGTTGATCGTGATGACTCATTGGAAGTGTTAGCATCAAAAACGAGCTTAAAAGTTATTTTGACTGAGGAGCAAAATGCAATATTACCCTATGTATATTATCGCTCCTCATTTATTGAAAACCAAATAACGGTCACCGTGTCACCTACAGAAAGCAGAGACGATCTCGTTAAGTACCTTCAAATTCTCTGTTCTTCAGCTACTAGAGTTACGATTTGCGACAATTATCTAGCCCAAGGTTGGGAAAACACTCAAAGTTTGTTTCGAATGGTCTTGCCTAGACACAAACTATCAATTGATTTTGTTGAAACACCAGATTTATTAGGTATTGTAAAAAATAGCTTTAAAGTGAATGAAGACTTTGTCAAATCTATTTCTCCAGAATGGACGACCTCTACGAGTACTCTTTATAAGGGTACTCATGATAGGTACTTATTTATCGAATCTCCCCAAGGAAATATTGAAGTAATGTTATCTAGTGGGTTTGAGCATATATGGAAAGTTAACCCTAAAGAGATAACCTGTGTTATTAGGGAAAAATAAATGCAGTCTATAATAGACACAGTACAATAAAAAATATTTCAAAACGACATCACTGACCAAATACACTTGCAAGATTGATTTCAGATTAGTCTAAAAAATACAACTAAGAATTATCACTTTACCATGAATGTACAGTTATTTATGTTAAGGATACGAAGCCTAAACAATGGGGTAATTGTGACACAATACTTTGGTAATCTCCCCATTTTTAATGGAGATCAGAAGTAGACGTTTTTCTCTGTGTTAA
>NZ_JBAKAZ010000090.1:0-7376 GCF_038155185.1 Psychromonas aquatilis | reverse complement strand
GCTGTGCTATCGAGATTGGACAAATTTGGAAACTTAATTAACGGAATTGGTATTACTTTATGTAAAGAGATAAGGCAGTTCTCTGATGTACCGATTTTAATGCTTACCGCTAAAGTCGAAGAAATTGATCGTTTATTAGGTTTAGAGCTAGGCGCAGATGATTACATTTGTAAACCCTTTAGTCCGAGAGAAGTGGTTGCGCGTGTTAAAGCCGTGCTGCGAAGAACGAATAAACTGACATCTAAAGCCTTAGACTTTTTTATCGATGAAGCATGTTTAACAGTTAATTTTATGGACGTTAAGGTACAGCTAACATCTGTGGAATTTCAGTTGTTGAAGCCACTATATAACCAACCAGGGAGAGTTTTTACACGAGATCAGTTAATGAACAATATGTATCCAGATCAGCGTATTGTAAACCACCGAACGATCGACAGTCATATTAAAAAACTAAGAAAAAAACTGTTAGATATTAGTCAGGGAGAGGAGTTAATTCAATCTGTTTATGGGGCGGGGTATCGCTTTGTGTTACCGAATACTGAAGTCTAGAAAGAAACCAGTCTCATACAATGAAGCAGTAAATTTTAGGTAAAAAAATACCCGCTCGAAAGCAGGTATTTTTACATTAAAGTGTTTTACTGATTACTCAGCTTCAACAACTTCAAGGTTGATAACTGCATTAACGTCAGAGTGTACTGAAACAGCAATCTCGTAAGTACCAGTTAAACGTAAAGCACCTTCTGGAAGGCGAACTTCACTTTTTGCTACAGCTACACCAGCAGCAGTGATTGCATCAGCAATATCACGCGTACCGATTGAACCGAATAATTTACCAGCTTCACCTGCTTTAGATGCAATTACAACTGCTTCTAATGCATTAAGAGCTTCACCACGTTCTTGAGCGGCAGCTAGGTTAGCAGCTTGCTTAGCTTCTAATTCAGCACGACGTGCTTCAAAAGCTTCTAAGTTTGCTTTGTTTGCTGGTACAGCTTTTTGCTGTGGGAAAAGAAAGTTACGTGCGTAACCTGCTTTAACATTCACTTTATCACCAAGGTGACCAAGGTTAGCAACTGTATCTTGTAGAATAACTTCCATAATCTATAGCTCCTATTACTTGTGTAAGTCTGTGTATGGTAAAAGTGACAAGTAACGTGCACGTTTGATTGCGCGCGCTAATTGGCGTTGGTATTTTGCACTTGTGCCAGTAATACGGCTAGGTACGATTTTACCACTTTCAGTGATGTAATTTTTTAATGTAACAACGTCTTTGTAATCAATTTCGCTAACACCTTCAGCAGTGAAGCGACAGAATTTACGACGGCGGAAGTAACGAGCCATGGTAGTTCCTTAAATTTGTTCTATGTACTGAGCATGTAACACCAATTTACCAAGATTGCTCTTGCTTTGGTGATAAGTGATAAAACCACTTACTTTAATATGCATGCCTTTCGATAATTTATTTTTCAACTGATTTGCTAATGGTCCACTCGTTGCAATTGGCATATAGCACATTGCATTTCGTGGTAATCCAGCTTCTTCTTGCACTGAACGATGTTCAATGGTCAGGTTACAGTGTTCAATGCCACTCGGGCTTGTTTTGTGTATCGGACTTTCGGTCACAATACCTGTAAGTTGCAAAAAGTTATCAGTCACTTAGTTTCTTATGCTTCAGCTTCTGTTGCAGCAGGTGCAGCAGCTTCAGCTTCTGGGCGTGGAGCACGAGGAGCACGTTCAGTACGTTCTTCTTTTGCTTTAGCCACTACAGATGCTTCAGTTACAGGCGCTTTAGTGCGCATGATCATGTTGCGGATCACTGCATCGTTGAAACGGAAAGCTGTTTCCAAGTCATCGATTACTGATTGCTCTGCTTCAATATTCATAAGAACATAGTGTGCTTTGTGTAGTTTGTTGATTGGGTAAGCCAGTTGACGACGGCCCCAGTCTTCTAGACGATGAACAGTACCACCAGCTTCAGTAATAGAAGTTGTGTAACGTTCGATCATACCATTAACTTGTTCACTCTGATCTGGGTGAACCATAAATACGATTTCATAATGACGCATATAAAAATCGCTCCTTACGGGTTAGTA
Organism: Psychromonas aquatilis; assembly: GCF_038155185.1. Classification (NCBI taxonomy): domain Bacteria; kingdom Pseudomonadati; phylum Pseudomonadota; class Gammaproteobacteria; order Alteromonadales; family Psychromonadaceae; genus Psychromonas; species Psychromonas aquatilis. The sequence continues at coordinate 5,286 of NZ_JBAKAZ010000090.1, read as the reverse complement.
GCTTCATAAGTTGGCTCAGCCGTACCAAATAGAAGCAAGGAACAAAAAGGGTGGCTGATTTAAGGCGGCAGATTGTACATTTAAGGGACAACTTAAGCAAGCAAGAAACACCAGATAAATAGTAAATAAATAAAATTATCTGAACTTTTGTTTTTTCGGTGCCTCTATAAGATACAATTTAGTATTATTGATTTTTTTATTTTATAGAGCCTATTTCATTGAATACTCGTTTTTTATATATACTACTGGTTAGCTTGTTCTTGGTAGCAGTAAGTGCGTGGTGGGAAGTGATTGCTGATAAGTACGATACAATTACTCAAGACCAGGCAGAAACAATAAATGATGACGTACTGACTGAACAGATAAATTTAGCTGAAACGGCTGCTGAAGGTGGTTTAGATTTAGGTGAATCGGTTGTTACTCAGCTCAGTGAATCAGAGGTTCAAAAGCTTATTGAAGCGCAATCAAAAAGCAAGCAGCAAATTGCTAATTTAAAAAAGCAATTAGGAGAAGAGCAGGCGAAAAGAGTTGATGCTGAAAAAAAGCTAGTAGAGCAACAAAGCTTGACCACTTCTCTAGTTAACCGCAACGATCAACTCTCTGATCAACTATCGACCTTAGATAACCAAGTCAACATTAATCAGTTTGAGTTAAGAGAAAGTTTAAAAAGAGAAAGAAAACTTAATCAAACGTTAAAAGCAGAGCGTTTACAACATGCTAATTTATTAAGCTCTTCTATTGACCAAATTAAAAGTAAAATTGATCAAAAACCGGATTTGTTAAAAACAGTTAATACTGCAGACCCTGAGGATGATAGTGATGTTGCTGATGTCAACGAAGAAGCGCCTAAAGTCGAAGATCATTTTAGTGGGGCGGTAGAGTTTGGGTTTAATTTCGATAGAGATAATCAACGTACTAAAGGCGTTGAAGGACGATTGATATTAGATTACAACGTTAAAGAAAAATATAACGTTAACAGTGATATGCAGTTCGAATATGAAAATGAAGATGGCGAAGATACGGAAGATGAATTACGTTGGCAGTTACAAGGTAACTATAACTTAACGCCTGTCGATACCGCTTTTATTAGGAGTGATATCCAACGTAGTGGATTTGCTTCTTATGAAAAAGAAGACACCTTTACCGTGGGGTATGGACATATCTTTTTTAATGAAAATAATCATAAGTTTAATGTGGAAGTTGGCCCAGGTTATAAATTAGCCGTTCCTAATGATGGCGAAGATGATGTTTCATTTAATGAGTATATTTTACGTACTAAGCTAAACTACGAAAGGATTGTCACCGAAAGCTTACAAATAAGTACGCAAGGTATAGTGGAGCTAGGCCATGAAAATAGCGTTTATGAAATAGGTGCTAGAGCGCAAAATAGAATTTATCAAGAGCTGTATCTTATCTTTGATGTAAATTATAAATACAATCAAAATGTGCCTGTTGATACAAGAAATGATGAACTTTCTACAGGTTTAAATCTTCAATATGCATTTTAAAGAAGAGTAATATCAACAGAAAAGCATAAAAAATCCCTAGTCATAACAGTGTATGACTAGGGATTTTAAATTTATAGCGTAGGGCTGTAATTAGCGGCGCTGACGAACCACTTCAAATAAACAGATACCTGTTGCTACCGATACATTTAAGCTAGAAACAGCACCCGCCATTGGCAGTTTTATTAATTCATCACAATGCTCACGTGTTAAGCGACGTAACCCTTTACCTTCCGCACCCATTGCTAAAGCCATGCCACTTTCTAACTTACAATCGTAAAGACTTTGCTCTGCTTCACCTGCTGTGCCATAAATCCAGATACCTTTATCTTGTAAATTGCGCATGGCACGCGCTAGATTGGTTACATGAATTAATGGGATTGACTCTGCTGCACCGCAAGCAACTTTACGCACGACAGGCGTCAGGCTTGCTGAATTATCTTTAGGGATAATCACCGCGTGTACACCTGCTGCTTCTGCACTTCGTAAACAAGCACCAAGATTATGTGGGTCAGTCACACCATCTAAAATTAATAAAAATGGTGGTACATCTAATCCTTCAAGAATCGGCTCTAGGTCGTTATCAGTTAATATTTTTAAGCCTTTAACACGCGCCATGATCCCTTGATGCTGTTCGCCATCCGACTTTTCATCTAATGCTTTACGTTGCATAAACTGAACAGATACTCCCCAATCTTTGGCTTTATTAAGTACTTCGTGCAAGCGCTCATCATCACGACCTTTTAACGCATAGATTTCAATAACACGCTCAGGTTGCTTTTCTAATAAGGCATCAACAGCATGCATACCGTAAATAATTTCACTTTTACTCATTTTTATTTCTCTAATTCTTTAATATTAATTGTTATTTATTCGCTTATTTATTACTAAAAATCAGCTTTTTTTAGCTTTATTTCGCGCTCGTTCAGCTCTACCTGGACGACTTTTTTTGGTGCTGGTTGTCTTTTTCTTTTTAGAAGAAAGGGTATTCTTTACACCTTGCTTAACAGGTCTTTTCTTTTTAGGTTTAGTGGCTGCCTTTTTACTATTCTGAGTCTCTTTTTCTGTTACTTGACTCTCAGTACTCTGTTTTGAGCTAGTGCGATTTGATTTTGATTTTGCACGTTTGTCCATTGGACGATCTTTTTTTCTATCATTAGTACGACGACCACGACCTCGTTTACCTGCTAAGGCTTCATCGGCTAATTCAAAATCAATTTTTTTATCATCTAGGTTAACAGATAACACATTTACTTCTAACACGTCACCGATTCGATAAACACGACCCGTTCGCTCACCCGTTAAGGTTTGTTTGCCGGCATCAAAAATATAATAGTCAGAGCCTAGGCTATTCATATGCACAAGTCCGTCGATATGAATATCATTAAGACGCACAAAGAAACCAAAACTAGTGACGGCTGCAACGGTACCAACCATTTTATCGCCGATATGATCTTGCATATATTCACATTTTAATGAATCAGCAACATCACGCGTTGCATCATCTGCACGACGTTCGGTCATTGAACAATGTTCACCAAGCGATCCCATTTCATCATGTTGATAATGGTAACCGCCTGTTTCCGTCCATTTTGCTTTTAATTGATTATTCTTTTTATGTGCAACTAAGTATTTAATGGCACGATGTAAAATCAAATCAGGGTAGCGACGAATAGGGGATGTAAAGTGAGCGTACTCTTCTAGCGCTAAACCAAAATGTCCTAAGTTTTCATCTTGGTAAACCGCTTGTTTCATAGAGCGTAATAACATGGTTTGTAATAAATCACTGTCATCACGGTCCGCAAAGCTCTCAGCTAAATCAGCATAATCACGCGGAGCAGGTTTTTCACCACCATTCAGTGTTAATCCTAATTCACCTAAGAAAGAGCGGAAGTTAGCTAATTTCTCTTCGCTTGGGGTCTCATGAACACGATACAAAGCAGCCGCATCAGCTTCACCAATTAAACGAGCAGAAGCCACATTCGCTTGGATCATACATTCTTCAATGATTTTATGTGCGTCGTTACGTACTAATGGCACAATCGATTCGATTTTACGTGCTTCATTAAATAAGAATCGTACTTCTAATGTTTCAAACTCCATTCCACCACGAATATGGCGCGCTTTTTTAAAGGCTTTATATAGATGCTCAAGTTCTTCTAAGTGTGGCACTAATGGTTTGTATTGTTCACGTAAAGGCTGATCACCTTCTAAAATAGCAGCAACTTTTGTATAGGTGAAACGTGCATGGGAATTCATTACCGCTTCGTAGAATTTATAGTCAGTTAGTTGTCCATCTTCAGAGATAACCATTTCACTGACCATACATAAACGGTCAACCTGTGGATTGAGTGAACATAACCCATTAGATAATACTTCAGGAAGCATAGGGATTACTTGGTCTGGAAAGTAAACCGAGTTACCGCGATTAATCGCTTCTTTATCTAAAATAGTACCTTTACGTACATAATAACTTACATCAGCAATCGCAACCCATAAACGCCAACCGCCATTAGGTTCTTTTTGACAGAATACAGCATCATCAAAATCTCGAGCATCTTCACCATCAATAGTAACTAAAGGTAAGTCGCGTAAGTCGACACGACCTTTTTTAGCTTCTTCTGGTACGTGCTCGCCATATCCTTCTATTTCTTTATCTAATCCTGCAGGCCATTCATGGGGAATATCATGGGTACGCAGGGCGATATCAACTTCCATACCCGGTGCCATATTCTGGCCTAAGATTTCAGTTATTTTACCGGTGGCATTAAAGCGTGCTTTAGGGCGCTGTAAGATTTCTACAACAACAATTTGCCCGTGGCGTGCACCAGCATTATTTTCTTTGTTAATAATTATTTCTTGGTTAATACGAGTATCATCAGGAATAACAGACGAAACGCCATCTTCTACAAAGTAGCGTCCAACGATTGTTTCTTGCCGCGCTTCTAATAAGCGTACAAAGCGGGCTTCTGTTCGACCACGAGAGTCTACTTTTACCGGCTGGGCTAATATAGTATCGCCATGGAATAAGAAACGCATTTGATGGTTAGGTAAAAATAAGTCTTTACCGTCGTCTTCGGTTTTTAAAAAGCCAAAGCCATCTTTATGGCCAATGACTTTACCTGTTGCGAGATCTAATTTATCTGGGATTTGATAAGTTGCATTACGGCACCAAATAAGTTGTCCATCACGTTCCATCGCTTTTAAACGACGACGTAGTCCTTCTGCTTCTTCATCACTACTTAGTTTGAATGCTTTAAATAAAGCATCACGAGTGATTGGTTTTCCATGTTTTTCTATAAATTGTAAAATGAATTCACGGCTAGGCACTGGATGTTCGTATGTTTGTGATTCTCGATCAATATTCGGATCTATGGTCATATTTGAAACTCTTTGTAAGGCATTTAGCTAAAGTATATCTGAAAATGACTAAAAGCTTTGAATTAATAACAAAAAGCGTAAATTTTTTAAATTTTATACGATTTGTTCATCTATTGAGCAAGTAAACATATTTTATTAAAAAAAACACAAAAAAGACTAGACAGATTTTACAGAGTTCAGTAATATCCGCGCCACGCTAAAGACGTGAGCACCCGTAGCTCAGCTGGATAGAGCGTTGCCCTCCGGAGGCAAAGGCCACAGGTTCGAATCCTGTCTGGTGCGCCATTACTTCGAGGCAATATTCTTAAAGTGATGGTCGGAATGTAAATTAGTTTTTAGTTAATATAGTGGCGGATGTAGCTCAGTTGGTAGAGCCCCGGATTGTGATTCCGGTTGTCGC
>NZ_JBAKAZ010000089.1:0-7494 GCF_038155185.1 Psychromonas aquatilis | reverse complement strand
GTCTTTATTATTAAGTGAAAACTAAGGAGTGACAACTAGTCTGACACAGGGGGGGGTTATGATTCTCGACTCTCTTAACTTCAACTAAGTTAAGTATGAAAGCGAAATTTAATCTATTTTGTTACTCTCTTGCGATAACCCAAACTGCATGGATAATGCCCGGAAGATAACCGAAAAGCGTCAAAATGATATTCAAGACGAATGTCCATGAGAATCCGACTTGTAAAAAAACACCTAGTGGTGGCAATAAAACAGCAAAAATGATTCGAATGATATCCATTGGTTAATCCTTAAGTTTAAATGAGTATTTGGAAACGGCTAAGTGGCGATTTCAACAACCTAGTACCAACTTTCCACTGTTAATATATTCGCGTAACAATGAATAATGCTGCAAATGGCATGCCATAGATTTACAATTCAAAAAGAAGAAATGCTTTTTATAGAGACTATTACAGTCAGTAAAGAGATTGAATGAGTAACTTTAAACAGGCGACTTCCATCTATAATGGACATACAAAAATCAATATAACACCAGTATTTATAAGGCTTTTAGCTCTATATCAATATTTTCCACAACTAACAGCCTCCACTTAAAAATTCTTGTTTTCATGCGTATTTAGATCATTATTTTAAAAAAAAAGAATAAAGAGGTTTATTGACTGAAATGCAAATATTTCAAGCTCCCTAAAAGTAAGCACACCATGAAAATATTACATTTATAAATAAAAACATTACATCATTCATCCCAATATTATTAATAACTCTACACCGCCCAAACCTGCTTCAAGCCCCTAAATCAAATGCTCACAGCCAACTTTTTACAATCTGGTATCGGTATTGCAAGGTCAACATATCTAAATAGTTAGAATAAACGCTACAGATAACAATACATAAGAAGAAGTAGCGAATAATCATTAATCTATTTGAATAGGAGGAAGAATGAATAATAACAATTCACTTAATAATAAAAAAATTGCAATGATTGCGACCGATGGTTTTGAACAAAGCGAATTACTTCAACCTAAACAAAATTTAGCCGCACTGGGTGCCGAAATTGACGTTTTATCAATCGATAACAATCAAGAAATTTGTGGTTGGGATGTCAATAAGTGGGGCGATAAAATTAAAGTCGATAAACAAGTTAGCGATATCACCCTTTCAGATTATGACGGTATTATTTTTCCGGGTGGTCAAATCAACCCAGACCTCTTACGCACCAATAAAGAAGTGGTGTCGTTAATTCAAAAAGCCACAAAAGAAGACAACATAAAAGCAATCGCAGCTATTTGCCATGGCCCTTGGTTATTAGTGGAAGCAGATATTGTCAATAATAAAAAGGTCACCTCTTTTCCAAGTATTAGCACAGATTTAAAAAATGCAGGCGCACATTGGGAAGATAAAACAGTAGTTGTCGATGGAAAGCTAATAACAAGCCGTAATCCTGATGACATTCCTGCTTTTGTCGAGGCAATTGCAAACCAATTGACGCATTAAACTGCTTACGTAAAAGATAAATAGAAGGTGAAACATGAATAATCAAAAAATAATAGTCATAACAGGTGCATCAAGTGGCATAGGCGCAGCGACGGTTGATAAAGTCATCGAAGCTGGACACAAAGCGGTGATCACAGCAAGAAGCACTGACAAACTTAACGACATAGTAGAGCGTTGGGGAAAAGATAAAGTATTAGCGGTCACAGCAGATGTATCAAACTTGGATGAAATAAGTAACGTCATCAATAAAGCAAAAGAAAAGTTTGGCAGAGTAGATGCTGTATTTGCCAATGCTGGCACGGGAGTAAGCACACCTGGCATTGAAAATGGCAATCCCGATGAATGGAAAACCATGCTAGATGTCAATATAAATGCGTTACTGTATACCGCTAAAGCAAGTCTTCCTGCACTTAAAGAAACTCAAGGACATTTCATCGTTACTAGCTCTATCGCAGGAAAAATTTCACTTAAAGGTTCTGTGTATGGCGCTTCAAAATGGTTTGCTTATGGTTTTGCACAAAATTTAGCAATGGAGATGGCAGAGTGGAAAGGTCGTTGCACTACCATCTGCCCAGGTATGGTAAACACTCCTTTCTTTGATCAAGCTAAGCCTGACAAGTTAGACCCGACAGATGTTGCAGAAGCCGTTGTTTACGCCATTTCTGCCAACCCTCGTTGTGATGTAAGAGAAATAACCCTGATGCCAACAAACTAACTTACATAACTCATTTGCATGACTAACTGTATAGATAGGCCTATGTAACGCATTTAATAGGTCTATCAATCAAGGTTAAAAACTACATAAAATGTTAAGGAAGCAACTTAATGAATAACTTTAATAATGTGCACGACTTCTTAAAAGAAAATCAAAAATTACACTCACGTATTGCAGAATTTTATCACTCATTATCCTTGGAGGCTGAGAATCAAAGAACCAAGTTATTATTGGGTATTCTAATAAAACACGAACTTGAATTGCTCGATTTTGTCAGTAACTACTTTGATAAAGCACCGGATAAAACGCAACAAGCATTTATTCAATTTGATCCTGAGCAAAACCTTGATGCTTTATTTTCAACTGATTTTGATCGTAAGCAAGTCACGAGCGAACAAGTTGAGGTATTAGCAGATCGCTTTAACCAATATTTATCAGACGTTTACCAAGGTATTGCTAAATCAAATGAATCCCAAGAAGTCAAAGTAGTCTTTGATAACCTTCATCAACACGCTGAACAAAAAAAGAAACAACTATCCATCGATATCAATGAAATGGATGATATTTAATCGCAGCTAAAGAAACTGATGCATTTATTAAAACATCCCGTTCATTGAGTTTCTGAGAACGATAAATCAACCATGCAGTGTTCACTGAGAAAATACAGTGAATGAATAATAACCGACCGTTAATGCGGTCGCTTTATCGCAACGAAAGGGGGAAGTAATGTCAGACCAACATGGTAAACAAATTAAAAATGACAGCGTTTACGAAGCCTTGATTGAACAAGGAAACAGTAAAGAAAAATCGGCTCGTATTGCCAATGCACAAGCAAATCCAGATATGCATCCCGCTAAAAAAGGCGGGAAAGCACAGCCATATGAAAACTGGACTAAAGCTGAACTCTATAAACGAGCACAAACATTAACCATTGATGGCCGCTCTAAGATGAATAAACAAGAATTGATTGACGTATTAAGATCCCATTAGTTAATCGTTTCATGATTTAAGATATTATTCATAATCCATATTAATGATAGTTTAAAAAATAAAATAAAAGCTGCTTTCATCTTATCGGGTACATTATTGGAGCATAAAACTATGTCAACATATCAAGGTGTTTTAGGTGTTAATAAAATAGACAAAGGTTACCAATTTTCAGTGTGGGCACCCTATGCTAAATCAGTTTCTTTAGTGGGTGACTTTAATGATTGGGACGAAGACCAAGATGCAATGCAACAAGCAGATAACGGAATTTGGTGGGTCGATATTCCAACAGCTGCAAACAATGATCAATATAAATTTTGTATTGAGCCTGCAGATAATAAAAAGAGCACAAAAAATGATCCTCGCGCGAGAAAAATGACTAATAGCGTAGGTAATTCAATCATATACGATGATGATTTTAATTGGAAAATAGACGATTTTGAATTACCTCCAATCCATCAAAGAATCATTTACGAGATGCACATCGGCACCTTTAATCAAATATCAGACCAACGTGGCACCTTTAACTCTGCAATCGAAAAGCTGGATGACTTAGTTGAATTAGGTGTCAATGTATTAGAAATAATGCCGGTTAATGAATTCGCCGGAGATATTAGTTGGGGATATAACCCAGCTGCCCCTTTTGCCGTTGAAGAAGCTTATGGCGGCCCAGATGGTTTAAAACAATTTATCGATGCAGCACATCAACGAGGTATTGGCGTCATTTTAGATGTTGTTTATAACCATTTTGGACCCAGTGATTTGGACATATGGCAATTCGATGGTTGGAGCGAAAACGAGAAAGGCGGTATTTACTTTTACAATGATCACCGAAGCTCAACGCCTTGGGGTGAGACTCGACCTGATTACGGTCGCACCGAAGTATGTGACTACATCAAAGACAGTGCATTAATGTGGTTAAGAGAGTTTAAAGCCGATGGATTGAGAATGGATATGTTGCCTTTCATGCGCTGTATTTCTGGGGAAGATAATGGTCAAGATGATATTCCAGAAGGCTACCAACTAATTCAGGATATCAATTCAACCATCAAACAAAACTTTGCTAATAAAATGTGTATAGCAGAAGATCTACACAAGCATGATTTCATCACTGATCCAGTAGAACAAAATGGTTGTGGCTTTACATCGCAGTGGGATGCGCAATTTGTACACCCAATACGAGCAGCGTTAACTCAGCCGTCCGCTGAAAATATAGAGCTTGATAAAGTAATAGGTGCCCTACAACATAGTTACAGTGGTCACGTGTATTCGCGTGTTATATATACAGAATCACATGATGAAGTCGCTAACGGACAAGCTAGAATAGTAGAAGAAGTTGCTCCCGGTAACGTTGACGATGATTTTTTTGCTCGTCAAAAAGGGATTATTGCAGCAACCTTAGTCTTAACCTCTGCTGGTGTCCCGATGCTATTTCAAGGTCAGGAGATGAAAGAAAGTGGTTGGTTTGATGATAATAAAGCGCTTAATTGGCAGAAAAAACAGCAATTTAATGAATACTATACAGCATTCCAACAATTAATTGCCTTGCGTAAAAATAATCAGGGCTGCTCAGCAGGGTTAACAGGCGAGCAAACACAAATTATACACCGTGATGACAAAAATAAGGTTATTGGGTTCAGCCGTTCAAATGGCATTGCTGACGAACAAGTTAATGTTTACCTAAATCTATCTGATGCTGAAATAGAGGAATATGCATTAAGTGGACTAAACGATGAGGCAAGATGTTTATTTGCATGGTCTGATGGCATCGTAACTGAGCAAGTTAGCGTAAATAATAGCGCTATTAAAATGCCTAAATACGGTGTGTTCATTTTTTCTAATTAGATACAAGGAAATTGGCTAGAGAAACAAATTGGAAAAAACTGGACAGCCAGATGTTCTGGTAAGACAGCCTTATTTTGATGCCGCGCTTTAGCTAATAAAGTTCATGGCTGTCCACGAGCTTTTCCCCTTTAGAGACCTAGCACCGCATAGGGATGTAGTTGAAGGCTTGAAAAAGATACGTGCTCTGGGTTATACCATGATCATATTAACCAACTCCTCTGATGTAGGCATTACAGCTCAACTTAAAAACTCAAATCTAGCACAATATTTTGATGGATCATTAACCTTAAAAACCTTTAAACCGGATTTAAAAGTGTATGACTAGGCACAAAAAGAAATGAAAATGGCACCTGAAGATGTGATGTTAATAGCCGCACACGCATGGGATTTAGCAGGAGCAGATAAAGCAGGCTGGGAAACCGCATTTATTATGCGTCCAGGTAAAGCGCTCTACCCTCTTACAGCGAAGCCAGATTTAATTGGCCGAGATCTTATAGAGATAGCAAACCAGTTAGAGGCAAATGCTAAGTAGGCTTTGTATTTAACCTTTAACCTTAACCTTTAATGAGTATTGGTTGGGTTTGGGTGTTGTTGATCTTTTATAAACACAAAAGGCAGCCAAAGCTGCCTTTTTTATATCACTTTTTAAAAGTCATAAACTATTTAATGAATTTTTTAAACGGTGCATCAACTGGAGTATCTGCAAGGTGGTTTGTATAGTTACTCATTACTTTTTGAGATAAACCAACAATAATTTCCAGTAGTTGCTGCTTGCCATAACCTGCAGCAAAGAATTTCTCGATTTGCTCATCACTAATAACACCGCGGTCACGCGCCATTGCCAATGTGGTTTCACGTAGCGTTTCTAACTTAGGATTAGCAAGCTCTGTTTTGTTCACAAGCGCATCAACAATATCTTGGTCTACTTTCATTGAAGCCGCAATTGCACTGTGTGCCGGAACGCAGTAATGACATTCATGCTCAACGTTAATTGATTGCCATACCACTGTTAATTCTTCAGCGTTAAACGATGTTTTTTGGAATAGGTCATGCAGTACTTGATAGCCCTTTAGTAAAGTTGGTGCTTCAGCCATTACTGCATGTAAATTAGGTAGCATGCCAAATGCGGCTACTGAATCAGCCATTAAAGGTTTTGATTCTTCAGGTGCGTTTTCTGCTGTGTATAAAGTAAATTCTGTCATTTTTAGCTCCAATAAATAATGGGTTTTAAGTAACTTCAGGACACATACTAGTTGATTTTGAGCGATTGCTCAAGTTAAAATTGAGCAAGTGTTCAAATAAATTGAGAAATAACATGGCTAACAAAATAAAGTTTGAGCGAGAGTCGGTTGTACGCCTTGCAAGTCAGCTCTTTTGGCAAAAAGGTTTTCATGCAACCTCAACCCGTGACTTACAAGAAGCTATTAACATGAGACCGGGCAGCATTTACTCGGCATTTGGATCCAAAGAAGGGCTATACAACGAATCATTAAAAGATTACACCTTACAAATAAAAGCCCAAATAGAAAGCTTTTTATCAAACGCGGATAGCGTACTAGAAGGTTTACATGCCTTTGTGGAACATGTGATCATTGAAACAAAAGATTGCAGCCCCAGTGCTATCTGTATGTTGGTGAAAGCAAACAGTGAATTTGCCGAAAAGGATGCTAATTTATATGAGTTAAGTTTAAATCAAGCAGCTGAATTTGAAGTTTATTTAACACAATTATTTGAGCAAGCAATAAATAACGGTGAATTAAATAGTTCGCTGACTGCTCTTGAATATGCACGTTTTTTTCAGGTGCAATTTACCGGTTTACGCGGTTACTTTAACCGCCCCGACGTAACACAACTAGCTCAACCAATGATCGAGCAAATGTTTTTGCTGATCAAAAAGCTATAAAATCAGATTAAAAATCACACTCAATCAGCTATCTGTTCAAGCCCTGAGCAGAGAAAAAGCACACGATTAAAAGGAACTTTGATGATAAATATTAATCAAGGTTGTTAGATAGTAAGAGTCGGTTCAATCAGAACAAGGCCAATCAAGTTTTCTGCGTAAAACACTGCCCCCTTTTTTAGAAATTAACAGGTTAACGTATCTGTAATAACGTGATTGCCAGTTATAAATCTAATGCTGTAAATCTAATGCTGGACAGCCATATATTTTAAAATCTAATGCTGGACAGCCATAAATCTAATGCTAAATCTAATGCTGGACAGCCATAAATTTTAAAATATGAAACAGACCTAAATATGATGGCTCAAATCATCTGGGTGATTAGCGAATATACTTTTCAAGCCTCTAAAGCTAAAAAGTAATGCTAATTTTTAAATAGTTTATGAATCTTGCGCATGGGAGCCATTAGCGAATGCTAATTACGTTTTTAATTTGTGAGGGGTGAAGCAAGATTAATGAACTTGTCGTCGCAGTTGGTTTTTACTCGCTATCC
>NZ_JBAKAZ010000088.1:0-7528 GCF_038155185.1 Psychromonas aquatilis | reverse complement strand
TTTTTAAACAATCAGAAAGTCGATACTAGGTGTGCTTTGCTAGACGCTTACCTTTCAGGAACCTTGTTTTTACTTTGTGGCGGCGTGCAAATTAAGCGTCAGCTTAATATCATGAGCAGAGAAGCTCTGCGACTCCTTTTTTTAGCCTCCGTTGAAAATGCTACATTAGGGGCGGTGGCTTCAGCCTCCCTTGCAAGTGCAATAAATAAAAGAACACACTTCACCAGTTACCTTTCCATACTTACCTTCGATGAATTTTGTTTATGTCTTTCGATTTAATGCAAGCAGGGAGACTAAAGTCACCGCCCCAAAGTGAAGGTCAATACTACTCCGCTTAGATAACTACTCACCCATTTATTAATGCTAGTTCAACTCACTTTTAGGCGCTGAGCAATTTGGGTTCGTGAATGGCCACCTTGAAAATATGCTAAAGCCAGTAAACTTCATTTGTAATGAAGTTTACTTACGGGCAAGTACTTTAAAATCTATCTTTTTTTATATGCTCCATCTTGAGTCGCTTTAATCGTAATAGATAAATCAATTAGATCATATTTTTACTTAGATTGGTATTAGATGACTTAAAGCTTAACTGCCACTATCCTTTTTCTAGTAGCCTTGCTAGGATCACTTTTTTGTTTTTGTTAGGTATCTGTTTTGACCATTTCTGCTTCTACTTTAAAAGACCATTTAAATGACGTGTTATATAAAGATCAATTCCGCTTTAAGCGCCGCATTGATAATCTACGCAATCTTAAAACACCCGAAAAAGTAGAAGCTACGCTGACCAAAATAGCCGTTGATATTCAAGTATCAATGGATAAGCGTCAGCAACGCTTAGATAATTTACCTGAAGTCTCTTACCCTGACTTACCTGTTAGCCAGAAAAAGGATGAGATAGCAGAAGCGATTGCCAATAATCAAGTGGTGATCATTGCCGGTGAAACGGGTTCAGGTAAAACCACTCAGATCCCTAAAATATGTTTAGAACTAGGGCGGGGTGTTTCTGGCTTAATTGGTCATACTCAACCTCGTCGTTTAGCTGCTAGAACCGTTGCTAACCGTATCGCTGATGAACTTGACTCTCCATTAGGTGAAACAGTAGGTTACCGTGTCCGTTTTACTGATAAAGTCAGTGACAAGTCATATATCAAATTGATGACCGACGGTATTTTATTAGCGGAAATTCAAAATGATCGTTTTCTAAGCCAATATGACACCATCATTATTGATGAAGCGCATGAGCGTAGTTTAAATATTGATTTTTTAATGGGCTACTTAAAGCGTCTTTTACCACGTCGCCCAGACCTTAAAGTTATTATTACTTCAGCAACGATTGACCCAGAACGTTTTGCTAATCACTTTGCGAATAAACGCGGTAAGCCAGCACCTATTATTGAAGTGTCAGGCCGAACATTTCCAGTTGAAACACTGTATCGTCCATTAGATGAATATGCCGCTGGCGACCAAATTGAAGGTATTTTCCAAGCAGTAGATGAGTTACAGCGTCTAGGGCGTGGGGATATTCTGATCTTCATGAACGGTGAGCGTGAAATTCGAGATGCAGCTGATGCCTTAAGCAAGCGCAAATTACGTGATACTGAAGTATTACCCTTGTTCGCCCGATTAAGTGTGGCAGAGCAAAATAAAATATTCCAAGGACACCGTGGGCAACGAATTGTCTTAGCGACCAATGTGGCTGAGACATCATTAACCATTCCGGGTATTAAATATGTTATTGATACGGGTACTGTGCGTATAAGTCGTTATAGCTACCGCACTAAAGTACAACGTTTACCTATTGAAGCCATTTCACAAGCCAGTGCTAATCAACGTAAAGGGCGTTGTGGTCGTGTTAGTGAAGGTGTATGTATTCGCTTATACAGCGAAGAAGACTTTAATGGCCGTCCTGAGTTTACTGACCCTGAAATATTACGTACTAATTTATCGTCAGTTATTTTGCAGATGTTATCGCTTGGTTTAGGTGAGTTAAATAAATTTCCCTTTGTTGAGCCACCTGAAGACAGAAACATTAAAGATGGTTTAAATCTGTTAGAAGAGTTAGGTGCAGTTAATTTAAAAGCCAAAGACCCACGTAAAAAACTCACTGGATTAGGTCGTCAATTAGCGAAGTTACCGGTAGACCCGCGTTTAGCTCGTATGATTTTAGCGGCAAAAGAGTTTAATTGTGTCCATGAAGTGATGGTGATCAGTGCTGCATTAAGTATTCAAGATCCACGTGAGCGTCCAATGGATAAACAACAAGCGTCTGATGAAAAACATCGCCGCTTTTATGACAAAGAGTCTGACTTCATCACTTATGTCAATCTATGGAATTACATTAATGAACAGCGTGAAGAGTTAACTAATAATAACTTCCGTAAAATGTGTCAGAAGGACTTCTTAGCTTATATGCGCGTGCGTGAATGGCAGGATATTTACACGCAAATTAAGCAAGTGACCGATGAGTTAGATATTAAAGTAAGCGATACACCTTCAAGCTTTGATGCTATTCATCAAGCTTTATTAGCGGGTTTACTGTCGCATATTGGTTTAAAAGATAAAGATGCTGAATACCTAGGCGCGCGTAATAGTAAGTTTTATATGTTCCCTGGATCTGGCTTATTTAAAAAGCAGCCTAAATGGGGCATGTTTGCAGAGTTAGTTGAAACCTCTAAGTTATTTGCGCGTGTTGCAGCAAGAATAAAACCAGAGTGGGTTGAGAAACAGGCACAACATTTAATTAAACGCAGTTATGCTGAGCCACATTGGCAGAAAAAATCTGGCGTAGTTGGCGCATTTGAAACGCAAACATTATATGGCATTCCGATTGTTAGTAAACGCCGTGTCGTTTATACACAAATTGACCCTGTATTATGTCGAGAGTTATTTATTCGTCATGCCTTAGTAGAAGGGGAGTTTGAAACGCGTCACCAATTCTTTAAAGATAACCAAGCACTGCTTAATGACATTGAAGAATTAGAACATAAGTCTCGTCGACGTGACATTTTAGTTGATGATGAAACACTGTTTTTATTTTACGATGAAATTGTGCCGCAAAATGTATGTAGTGCTAAACAGTTTGATAGCTGGTGGAACAGAGAAAAGAAACAACAACCTGATCTATTAAATTATCAACGTGAGCAAGTGATGGCACACGATGCCGATAAAGTGACTGCAAATGCTTACCCTGATTTTTGGCAGCAAGGTGATTTCCGTTTACAACTAGAGTATGCATTTGAGCCAGGCACCAGCCAAGATGGCGTGACGGTAAAAATACCGTTAGCATTATTAAATCAAATCTCTGATCAGGGGTTTGATTGGCAAATTCCGGCATTACGTGAAGAGCTATTAATTGCTTTAATTAAAACCTTACCAAAGGCAATACGTCGTAATTTTGTGCCTGCGCCTAATTATGCAGAAGCAGCAATGGCGAATTTGGCACCATTGCAAGGTCCGTTATTAGAAGCTTTTGAAAAGCAATTATTACGTATGACTGGTGTTCGTATTCCTGAAAATTCATGGGATGTGAGCGCTTTACCAACGCATTTACGTATTAAGTTTAATGTTATCGATGATAAGCAAAAAAGTGTTGCTGTTGGGACTGATCTTAAATTGTTACAGCATGACCTAAAAGGTAAGGTAAAACAGACGTTATCCAAAGTCTCGAAACAAGGGATTGAGAAGTCTGACTTAGTTGAATGGGACTTTGGTAAATTACCTAAATCTTTCAAGAAAGATCATGGAGGTTACGAAGTTAAAGCGTATCCTGCATTAGTTGATAAAAACAAAAGTGTTGCGATTGAGCTGTTTGACAGTGAACAAAAAGCACAGCGTTTTAATCAAGCCGGAGTACGTCGTTTAATTTTATTAAATGTACCGTCACCTATTAAATACTTACAACAAAGTTTACCTAATAAAGCGAAGTTAGGTTTGTATTTTAATCCTTTTGGACAGATTAAAGACTTAATTGATGATTGCATTAGCTGTGCTGTTGATGCCATTTTAGACGGTGAAGTTCATCCGCAAGAAGCACCTGAGTTTGAAGTTCAAAAAGAGAAAGTACGTGCTGAATTAGCAGATAAAACCTTACAAATAACGCAACAAGTGGAAGAGGTATTAACCTTGGCACATGCGGTTAATAAACAGC
The DNA here is from genome assembly GCF_038155185.1 of Psychromonas aquatilis. Classification (NCBI taxonomy): domain Bacteria; kingdom Pseudomonadati; phylum Pseudomonadota; class Gammaproteobacteria; order Alteromonadales; family Psychromonadaceae; genus Psychromonas; species Psychromonas aquatilis. The sequence continues at coordinate 3,381 of NZ_JBAKAZ010000088.1, read as the reverse complement.
TCAAAGGCAAAGCTGATTTAACTATGCTGGTGGCAAAAGGCGATATTAAATCACAATTAGAACGGTTGATCTTCCCTGGCTTTGTATGCCAAGTAGGAGAGGCTAAATTAAATGACATTAAGCGTTATTTGCTCGCTTTACAAAAACGATTAGAAAAATTACCAGTAAATCCAAATCAGGATCGCTTAAATACTATTGAATTGCATGATTTGGAAGAGCGTTACCGCGCTTTATGTAAGAGTTTGTTAACCGATGAAACAGAAAACCCAGCATTGGCTGAAATATATTGGATGATGGAAGAGTTACGCGTTTCTTTATTTGCGCAACAATTAGGTACGCCTTATCCAGTATCAGCTAAACGAGTTCGGTTGAAGTTGACTGAATTGAAAGGTTAATGAGTGAATAGCAGTATTGTTTAGTATCAATACTGCTATTATCGTGATGGTTTGTTGTATTTATATTAATGGAAGTAATACGTCATTAATTAAAACATGTAATCCCTAAGTACAACGTCGGCCTTAGCCTTTTCATTATGCAAGTACGATATAAAGTGTTAATAGCTGTTGATATTAACGCTTTTAATTATCACTAATCTTGTTGCTCGCTATTAAGGGATAACTCAAGTTTTTCAACGTAATTCTTTGTTGATAATAATGGAAGAGGGCGGCCTAAACCAATAAACGCATTAACATGCTTGATTGCGGGTATTTTCCCACTTTCTTTGAGTACAGCTGTGGTGGTTGCTTTAAGTTCAATTAAATTAATACCATACTCCATCGCGAATGTCTCAACTGGTTTATAGGTCTTTTTCTCTGATAAAATGTTTGCGAAGTCGCTGTATCCCATTGTTATACCCTTTAATCTCATTGTTATTTTTCAGTTAAAAAAACTGATTTTAATAAACCCATTTACAAAAGCAAGCAGGTCTAAATACGTAAACAGCTAGTATGGGTTATGTATTGCTTTTTACCCACTTATATTTTCAGTTTTCCTTTTTCAAAGTGTGCTTTTTAGCAAAGGTATGAGTGAATTATAAAATTAAAGGGCTATTTTTCTGTTTCTATCTTTAATGGGGAGATTACAAATTAAAAGAGGTTATTTGAAAGGTTTTCATGTTAAGTGTTGTGAGCAGCTAAAACGTTTACTTATTTACAAACAATAAAAAGAGAGTGAAAACCCTCTTTTTATTGTTATCACGCATCGTTTTAAGTCAGTTATGGTTTAACTCGCTTTACTTTTATCGTTAATCACTTTCTCTTGTTTATGGTGTGTTAACGACTTATCTAATTGATTGATTGATATTTTCTTTGGTTTCATGGTTTCTGGTATTTCTTTTATTAAATTGATGTTTAATAAGCCATTGGATAGTTCGGCGCCAGTGACCTCAACATAATCTGCTAGGTTAAACTTACGTTCAAATGCTTGATTTGGAATACCTTGGTGCAGGTACTGAGCCTCTTTTTCTGTATCGTGTCTATTACCAGATACGCTTAGTACACCTTTTTCAACTTGAATATCTAGTTCATCTTGTGAAAAGCCAGCGACAGCCACTGAAATACAGTATTTGTTTTCACCAAGTATTTCGATGTTATAAGGTGGGTAACCACTTGTTTTTGTATCAGACATTAATGCGTTATCAATCAATGATGCTAGTCGATCAAAGCCAACACTGTTACGGTAAAGCGGTGTTAAGTCAATTGTATTCATAATAAGCCTCCTTAGAGTAAATAAAATAAAACAATAAGCGATGGGGTATTGTTATGTGTCATCGCATCACATTGATATATTTATGGGGACTAAAAATGATTTTCAAGTGGTCATAATAAATTTTTTAAAAGTGCAGAGGAATAAGTTAGTTGTTTTGATAGTTTCGCTTAATTAGCGCCCTTAAATTGTTTATTAACGGCCATCGTTCAGTCTACCTTGTCTTTACTTGTCTATTTTTAAACTATTGTAAAATAATATATTTATTTTAAAAGTAGTGTCGTTGGCGAGAGTCTTACACATTAAGCCGAGCATTAATCCAATGCAGTGATTGACACGCTATCTTGTTTGGTGAGAACTATTGGCTGTTCGTCAATGTATGTAATTGATGGTGGTCACGGTAAAGGCGCTTGTTAATAGTGGCGTAAAACGTGGTAGATCAGGCTCTTTGAGAATGAAGGCTTCTAAAGTCAGTGAAGAAATCCATGTTCCTAGCGAATCAGGTGTCTGTGTATAATATTGGAAGCACTCACAAGTAAGAAGTCGAGCGGCTTCTTACTTGTGAGTCTAGTCAGATTAAAAAGCGTTACGCATTGCTAAGTAGTTATCTGCAAACGCTGTGATAGCATCGTGGTCGTAAGGTTTTAAGCCACCAACTACTACGGTTTTTACTCCATGACCAATATTATTATCACCATCGAAAATATCAAAGTGTAAAAATTCATTAGCACGTTTTGCTTCTACTTCTAATTTACTTTCTGCTAGCTCAACATGAAGCGGGTTAGTTAAACTTAATGTATTAAATTCAAAGTTCATGCTGTTGTACATAACCAATGGACGCGCAGGGTTAAACATTACCTGGTGTTTTTCCATTAATGGCATTAGTAACGTAGGGAAGTTTTGCCCAGAAAAAACGACGTACTTTTTAATTAATGATTCTATTAATTCAAGGTCATGGCTCGTTTGGCCTTTACGGTTAATTTCTAACACGCTTTTACCTTGATCATTAGTAACCACAATGTGTTCAGCATCAGTTACTGGAAAGTTCAGTGGCATATTATCGCCGACCATATTGGTAAAAGTAAATCGCATAGACTCACTAATACCATATTCATTAATCGCTAATGCAAATAATAGGTCGCCTGGTACACAGAATCGTTTAGAGTTCGGGTCATGAATCGGATTGAAATCTTGGCACTCTTTTTTAGCAAATTGGCTTGCTTGTTCTGCGCTGATAATGACACTTTTGTCTTGTTTACTGTAGTAGGGATCTAATAACATTTCAGCTCTCAAATATAATAATGGGGGATAAAGTTGTCCGAAATCATCGGTCAAATGGTAATTTAGCAGGGTAGTTTATAAAAAAAACACTATTTTGGAAATAGATAAAGACTATTTATAGTATAAAGCTAGGGAGCAAGGGAGTGACTTTAAAAGTTATGTTATTAATCTTTCGAAGGTAAATGCTTATTTTTGATGAGAATATTTGCATTTTATCTACATTGGTAGTTTGTTTATTAAGGGGGCAAACAGGGAAGTGGGCAGAGAAGACTTCGAGGCGTTTGTTAAGCAGAGCTTATAAAGCTAAATCAGTATTCCTTTATAATTGTGTATATGTTCAAAAGAGACTGTAATAAAAACTGTGTAACTGCTTATTTATAATCCTACTATTTGGAA
>NZ_JBAKAZ010000087.1:0-7943 GCF_038155185.1 Psychromonas aquatilis | reverse complement strand
TATTTAACTCAAATTACGCCTTGAACTCAGTCATTTTTCCTGCGCAAAATTTAGAGTACTTATTTAATATAATTGGTATAATAATTTAACTTTAAATCACAATAAAAACAAAAAAGGCTACAGTAAGTAGCCTTTTTTATCATCGCGTGCATTGTTATCTTATAACTGCTGCAGCTGCTCTTCTGACAATGTAATATCATCATTCTTATTAATACCGATACCTGCATCAATAATCGTTTGAGCAATCTGTTTTGCTTCTTCTAAAGAGTGCATCGCATAAGTACCACATTGGTACTCATTTAATTCTGGAATATCATTTTGATCCGTCACGTTTAATACATCTTTCATTGCAGCTAACCATGATTGGCCAACTTTATCTTCCGTTGGCTCACCGATTAAGCTCATGTAGAAACCAGTACGACACCCCATTGGTGAAATATCGATAATCTCTACTTGCTCACCATTTAAATGGTCACGCATAAAACCAGCAAATAAATGCTCTAATGTATGAATGCCCTTCTCAGATAAAATATCTTGATTCGGAATAGTAAAACGTAAATCGAATACCGTAATAGTATCTTTACTTGGTGTTTGCATTGTTTTAGCGATACGTACAGCCGGTGCTTTCATGATCGTATGATCAACAGTGAAGCTATCTAATAATGGCATAACTTGTCCTTTAAAATAAATTGAAATAATTGTTTATATGTACATTGTAACTTAAACATGATTTATGAGAAAAACATTCTCCATAACCAACTAGAGTCTAAGTTTTCTTGGCACCCTTTTAATTGCGATGCATATCTTTTAGATCGCGCATCAACACGTTGCGCCACTTTAATAAGCCAAGGCTTTTTATTATAAGATTTGTTTTTATAACCCGTCCAACCTTCATGGTAGTTAAGGTATTGGCTATAAGCAGCCCATTTTGAAATTCCGTTGATTTTATGCGTTTTATCAGTAAACCAGCCCATAAAATCAATGGCATCATCAAACTCATCTCGATCAGACCAAAAACTCCCTGCCTCATCTTGATAATCCCCCCAAGCCGCATCTCGAGCTTGCGCATAGCCATAGGCATCACTCATCCTACCGATAGGGATAAACCAAAAATATTCCATAGGAGGCGCAGCATCATGCACAAAGCTGCTTTCTTGGTACATCATTGCCATCGGGACATGAATAGGTGTTCCCCAACGCTCATTCATATCTTTCGCTGCTTCATACCAGCTTCTATGCTCAAAAAAAATCTCGCATATATTCTCAGGATTTTTTGGCGGCGCTGTAGCACATGCCATTAATGAAAGAGGAAAAAGTAATATGGTTAATTTTTTAAATACATTCATAGTGTTAACTCACACCTTTACCGTTAAGTATGACAATGTATATTTAACCTTTACAGTGGTGAAAGCGATCAAAGGCAGGTGTAGCATAACCTTAAATAATAAGGCTGCTACACTTTATACTTGTTATTGTTTTTTTGCATTTTCAAAGTAGTTTGCTAAAAAGTCAGGAAAACTTAATGTATCCGCAGCTTCAATATTACGTTGCTCTTCTATTGAGTCTTCTTTTTGTTTAGCAAAAACATCATCAGACCAGATAGTATATTCTTGCTGCTCTAACTCAGTTTTATATTCTTTGCTCAATTGTATCGCCAGTGAACCATTATCACCTTTCGAGTTAATAATACGATCAAGGATCCTTGCAGAACTTGTATCTTCAGGTTTTTCAAAACGCGGACTAATATGCAACATCGCATTTTGATAACAATTTTTATCAGAGTTTTTATCTAACAATATCGCCATTTCCGAAAGTTGAGTATTTAACCACTCTCCCCAACCCGCGACATCAAGCGTTTTATCTGTAATTGATAATGTTAACTCTGGATCTCTTCCTCTAATAACAACATCATCAAAGTTACTTGCACAAAGTTGATACTCTTGTTGCGATAAACTTGGAGATTCAATACTTGCACACCAAGTCAGGAAAAGATCTAAAAAGTGGGCTTGTTCTTGAGTAATCCCTAGTTTACTAAATGGGTTCACATCTAATGAACGAATTTCGATATATTCGATACCACGTGCTTTTAAAGCTTGAGATGGTGTTTCATCGCTGTTTTGTACACGCTTTGCACGAATTGATGAATACAGTTCATTTTCAATTTGTAAAATATTGTCATTAAGCTGTAAGTATTCACCATTTTTAACAATCCCCATCTCTATAAACTTAGGATCTTTTTTCGATAAGGCTACTCTCACACTGTCTAAATAACTGTCTAAATCGTTATAACAAATATTCAAGCCTGACTGAGAGCTGTTTGTATAACCAAGATCACTTAAGCGTAATGACGTTGCATAAGGTAAGTAAATAGTACCTTTACCTGTTTCTTTAAAATCAAACTTAGTCTCTTTACCTTGTAAAAAAGATTTACAAATAGCTGGTGAAGCACCAAATAAATAAGGAATAACCCAACCATAACGTAAATAGTTACGAATCAATCCCATATAACCAGCAGATTGAGCATCTTGACCTGTTAATGGCGAGTTATGTAACTCCCCCCAAGTATCCCAAAAAGCAGCAGGTAAAGAAAAGTTATAATGCACACCAGAAATGATTTGCATCATACTGCCATATCTATTTTTTAAACCTTGTCGATAAGTGGTTTTCATTCGCCCAATATTCGACGTACCAAACTGAGCAAGCTCGACATGATCTTCGCTTTCAACATAGCAAGGCATACTCATCGGCCACAAATACTGCTCTTTAGGAAGATTCATAACAACATGGTGATGGATATCTTCTAAGTAATTAAATAATTCGTTTACGTTTTTGGAAACAGGTGTAATGAATTCTAATAGGCTTTCAGAAAAATCAGTTGTGATAGAGCTATGTGTTAATGCTCGGCCATAGGCAGCTGGATGCGGCTCTTGAGATAACTTACCATTTACATTAACACGTAAAGTTTCACGCTCGATTCCACGACCAAACTCAATAAAACTTTCTGGATGTTCGCTCAGAAACTGGATACGTTGTTGAAAATTTTTAAGCAAAATTAGACCCTTGAGTAATTTTTTTGAAGGGTAACTTTAACACTTAACGCTATTGAAAAAAATAAGAATTACTCAAAACAACATACACCTTCTATACTTTTATATTGATCTACAAGAATATATAACAATGAATACAAAACACTTCAAAGTAATTCTAAAATCATATAATTAAAAAGGTGATTTTATATAATTAAATTAGTAGGTTAAACGATTAGCCATTCAATTTAATTTGATATATTATTAACAAAACAAAATTTTGTAATTTTTTACAAACTTAATAATGAAAATGGATATATATCATGAAGAAAATTACTTTTTTATCACTAATTGCAAGTGCCGCTTTAGCTGGTTGTGTTACTACAAGTGACGACTCTACAAGTCTAACTGATATTGACTTTAACGATTTAACATGTGAACAAATTGAGACAACATTTACAGAATACAAAGAAAATATAGACTCATCTGATACTTACACTGGCTTAGTCGGAATCGTAAGTTCAGAAGCTGAAGCTTCAGCTAACACTGCTAAAGCGCAAGCGATGGATATGTATAATCAAGCTAAAGAAAAGGCTCAACCAGTAATTGAATTTAAAAACTGTGATATCAATATCTAATTGATAGACTAGAGCCTAATAAGGAGGAAGGAATATTTTTCCTCCTTAAATAATAAACATCATAATAATAAAATAACGGGTGCTTTTTCCGATTAGCATGAACAAAAAAGCAGTTGTTTTACTTAACTTTAACCAACCTGCAAATAAGCAAAGCACATCACCAATAATGGGTAACCAACTTAATAATAAGGCCCAATTCCCCCAACGCTTACAAAATATTAAAAGATAAGGATATTTAAGCGCCGCTTTAGTTTGCCCCCAGCGAATATAATACCCAAGTAAAAAAGTCGTAATCGCACCAAAAGTATTACCTATCGTCACGACACTAAACAACCACCAACCTGATAAAGCTGCTTGCTTTAAGTAGTAAACAAATAAAACTTCTGATCCCCCCGGAAAGAGAGTAGAAGAAACAAATCCACTGATAAATAACAGCCAATACTCTTGCATCAAAGTTCCTAGTAATTGGTAGCCGATAGTTAATTTAGGTGACTGGCATAACAATAAAAAAGGCCACTAAAAAGTGACCTTAATGATTAAACTAATTTACTAGCGCTTAACCTACAATAGCTAATAGTACACCAGCAGCAACAGCACTACCTAATACACCTGCTACATTTGGGCCCATCGCATGCATCAATAAGAAGTTATGCGGATTAGCTTCTAACCCCACCTTATTTGCTACACGCGCAGCCATTGGTACCGCAGAAACCCCTGCAGCCCCAATCAATGGATTAATAGGACTTTTAGAGAAACGTCCCATTGCTTTCGCCATTAATACACCTGATGCAGTACCAATTGAAAAGGCAATTGCGCCCAACCCTAAAATACCCAATGTTTCTAAGTTTAAAAACTTATCAGCAGATAATTTAGAACCAACACCTAACCCTAAGAAAATAGTAACGATGTTAATTAGCTCATTTTGTGCTGTAGAGCTTAAACGATCGACGACACCAGATTCACGCATCAAGTTACCTAAACAGAACATACCAACTAAAGGCGTTGCCGCAGGTAAAAATAGAATAGTCATAAACAGTACAGCCAATGGGAAAATAATTTTTTCCTTTTGACTGACTGGACGTAACTGTTCCATTTTGATTTCACGTTCAGCCGGTGTTGTTAAAGCTCGCATAATAGGCGGTTGAATAATAGGAACCAATGCCATGTATGAATACGCAGCTACCGCAATTGCCCCTAATAAATCAGGCGCTAATTTAGAGGCTAAGAAAATAGCCGTTGGCCCATCAGCACCACCGATAATAGCAATCGCCGAGGCATCCGCTAAGCTAAACTCAAACCCTGGCACTAAGTTTAATATAATCGCACCAAATAACGTCGCAAAAATACCAAACTGCGCAGCAGCCCCTAAGAATAGAGTCTTAGGATTTGCAATCAACGCACCAAAATCAGTTAATGCCCCTACACCCATAAAGATGATTAGCGGGAAGATGCCCGTTTCAATCCCGATATGGTAGATGTAATAAAGCATGCCTCCTTCATCATTAAAACCGGCATTAGGAATATTCGCTAAAATAGCACCAAACCCAATCGGTAATAATAATAAAGGCTCAAATTTGCGTACAATGGCGAGATACAATAGCAAACCACCTACAGCCATCATTATTAATTCTGGCCATTGGAAATTTGCAATTCCCGTATCAGTCCATAGTGTCATTAATCCATTCACGTTAACTCTTCCTTAACCTATTGAGAACAGTGAGTCACCCACTGAAACCGCATCACCTTCTTTGATATTCACCGACTGTACTGTGCCTGATTTAGGCGCACGAATTTCAGTTTCCATTTTCATTGCTTCCATAATCACTAACACATCGCCTTCATCAACATTTTCACCAGCACTTACTAGTACTTTAAAAATATTACCGGCTAGAGGCGCTGGTACGTCTTCACCTTCAGCATTTGTAGCTGGTGCTGCCGGTGAGGCTGTCGCACTTGCTGCAACTGGCTGATTGCTCGCTTTAACTGGTGTAATACCATCAATACTGCCTTCAGGACCAACTTGTACTGTAAATAATTGACCGTCAACTGAAACAGAATAAGATTCAGGTTCTTTTGTTGTTGAAGAAGCTGGCACTAAATCATCTGCACTTGGTACTGGTTCAAAAGCTTCTGGATTATTTCTATTCTCTAAAAACTTCAAGCCAATTTCAGGGAATAAAGCATAAATTAATGCATCATCTACTTCATTCTCAGCAAGCTTAATGCCTTTCTCACCAGCTATTTTTTTCAGTTCTTGTTGAATTGAATCCATCTCTGGTGCGATATTATCAGCAGGACGACAAGTAATAGCTGTTGCACCATCTAATACTTTAGTTTGTAGATCAGCGTTTACTGATGCAGGTGTCATACCGTACTCGCCTTTTAATACACCAGCTGTTTCTTTAGTGATATTCTTATAACGCTCTCCCATTAATACATTAATAACAGATTGCGTTCCGACAATTTGAGAAGTCGGCGTTACAAGTGGAATGAAACCAAGATCTTCACGTACACGCGGGATCTCTTTTAACACTTCATCCATTTTATCAGCGGCACCTTGCTGCTTAAGCTGACTTTCCATATTCGTTAACATGCCGCCCGGTACTTGGGCTAACAGAATGCGTGGATCAACGCCTTTTAATTCACCTTCAAACTTCACGTATTTCTTACGAACATCACGGAAGTAAGAAGAAATATCTTCTAATTGGTGTAAATCTAATCCTGTGTCACGCTCTGTACCTTCAACAATAGAAACGAGTGTCTCTGTTGGTGAATGACCATAAGTCATACTCATTGATGAAATAGCGGTATCAATGATGTCCACACCAGCATCAATTGCTTTTTGTTGAGTTGCAACACTTAATCCAGTCGTTGCATGGCAATGTAATGCTAAAGGAATATTAGTGCTAGCTTTAATCTTGGTGACTAGCTCTTCAGCAACATAAGGCTTTAATAAACCCGCCATATCTTTAATACAAATAGAATGTGAACCCATATCTTCTAGACGTTTAGCCATGTCGACCCAACCATCTATGTTATGCACAGGACTTGTTGTATAAGAAAGCGTACCTTGAGCATGAGCTCCTACTTCAATAGCTGATTTTATTGCAGTATCAAAATTACGAAGATCGTTCATCGCATCAAAAATACGGAATACGTCAACACCGTTGGTATGTGCACGTTCGATAAACTTTTGTACTACATCATCAGCATAATGACGATAGCCTAATAGGTTTTGTGCTCTTAATAACATTTGTTGTGGTGTATTTGGCATTGCTGCTTTTAAAGCACGAATGCGATCCCATGGATCTTCGCCTAAATAACGAATACATGAATCAAACGTAGCCCCACCCCATGTTTCTAGTGACCAATAACCTATCTTGTCTAATTTTTCAGCGATAGGTAACATATCATCAATACGCATACGTGTTGCAAATAACGATTGATGTGCATCACGTAAAACAACTTCAGTGATTGCGAGAGGCTTTGACATATTCACTTGCTCCTTTGTCGATTTTTTATTGCTCATACAGATTGTGCTTTACGGTATTGTTGTACTGCACTAGTAATAGCTGCAACAACTTGAGGATTGATTTGTGTTTGGTCTGTCTTCGCAGAAACGGGTGTTTTGCGTTTTGGTGCTGTAACCGGTGTGTCTACAGGAATATATTTGGCCATTAAATTAATACAAACAAATAATAAGCCTAAAAATATAAATACGAACGCCATGCCAAGTCCCATTAACATCAAGGCTGTGACTAACGATCCTGAAATATCCATAAAATGTCCCTTTTCCTTTTCGCCTAACCGCGCCAAAAAATTAAATATATTTAAGTGAATTATTATTCAAATAAATATTTAATCGTTTATAACTTGGTTAGCTTTGAATACTTATCACCCTGCCACTATGATAAGCGTAAATATCAACCACTAAATCTAATTACCTAAAATCCTATTAAGTAATTAATAAATCAATAGAGTGGCCTTTCAGAGGTGCTTATTGTAATGCTTTGCCTGTTAAAAGGAAAGGTAGAGAATTTGCGCTAGTTTACAGAGTTTAAAGTTATTGAAGTTAAATAGACTAAGGCTTGATAATAAAAGAAATTATTATTGAAGTAATAAGGAAATAAGGTAATGAAGTAATAAAACGAATAACAGAAGTATATTAGTAAATATATAAACAGGTTATTTATAAAAGATAATTAGAAAGGGGAATAAAAAAGAAATGGTGCGGGTGAAGGGATTCGAACCCCTGACCGCCTGGTTCGTAGCCAGGTAC
>NZ_JBAKAZ010000086.1:0-8112 GCF_038155185.1 Psychromonas aquatilis | reverse complement strand
TATAAGTGATAATAATACCACCTTAAATGGTGTCCGAGATCATTAGACCACTACACCTGCTTCATATAAGCGGTATTGATAAATAATTAAATCTCCCTTAATAACTATCACTTATAACCTAAAATAGCTTTGTATTTATTTAACCGTTCGAAAATAACTTTGCCATAAGGTCTAAGTCTGTGGGCAATGGACATAAGTTTAAATGACTCTTGAATATTAATATTCTCTAGTTTTATTACCAAATCTCTAAGCACGTCAATATCGCCTTCTTTAACATTGGATTTATTTAAAGTTACTGATTTAGGCATTTTATTTTGATGAATTTTAACAATTTTTTTCTTAGAACAGTTGGGTGAATATTTTGAGCGCTTAACACCCAGTTATAATAACCATCATAATATTTTCTATTACGAACTAACTTATGAAAAGCATTAACATCTACAACTCCTAACAAGAACGACTCAAAGGTAAACTTTAATACTCTTAAGTTATTTAAATACTTAGGTACTCCATGACCAACTCCAAGTAGCTCACACGACTTTTGGGGAAGAAAAACAAAACCTGCCCTCATTGTTATAAACATAGCTGAAATTAGTTGAAGGACAAAAAGGACGATTTGTCCCAGTTACTTCTAATATTTTTTCAACAAGATAACTAATTTGATTTAAATGTCTTTGTTTTGCTTACTTAAAATTTTTTTAAATTCTGCTAACTTTTTCTTAATCACTGGTCCTGTAGGCCTAAGGTCACGAGCTCTTTTCATAAATTCATAAGCTAAATTCATATCTTTATTTTCAAGTCGTATAGCTTCATCTCTAAGGTAATCAACAATATTGCTGTTATTATTGTTATTGCTGTTATTGCTGTTATTGCTATTATGATTTAAAAAGTGCAGAAATGATGCGAAGAACGGCTTTAAATCTGGAATTAAAAAATCAAGATTTTCAGGTACACGCCTTGGTGTAATCTCTCTATGAAAATTCACATTCTTTCGAATGAGCATTGAGGAATATAGGACACTCTTATTGACGATACCAGTTTCACGTACATTGATTGATGGTTCTGTAGACAATAAAGCTTCGCCTAAATTAGACTCCATAGTAAAACGACTTAGATCAGGGTGAATTATCTCATTAAATGCTAAATATTGATTAAAACTTTTTACTACATTACCGTTATTATGTTTTATTTTAATTTGAGCCACTTCATCAGGCCAAGTTTCTATACCAACAACAACACCATCATTCACATTTACACTCACTTCTGATTTTAATTCAATAAGTTCCCTACTAAAATAAGAGTTTTCTTTTTTAATGATTGAATTATCACCTCTGGGTGAGGTAACATAAAAGTTCGAGCCTTCTGAATATGTGTATTCTCTAAAATTATTCGAAAAGTAATTTCGAATATTCACACCAAGCGCATGCATAAATGCAACGTTAGGGTGTCTATCGTCTGTCATGATAAATCTAGTTTTAGGATCTTTAGGATCGAGTTTTTTGGTAATTGTTTCTTCTAAATTAATATAATAAAACCCATACTTATTTATCTGTTCCATATGAGCGTCTTCTATTTCGTTTCTTAAGTCATAGGATTCAGCTCCATTAGAATAGCGAACCATCGGTGTTAATAATATAAGAACCTCTTTCCCTGTTCTATATAGTTCATAGTAAAGTTCTTTGATATTATCTTTAATGAGTTGTTTGGGGTACTTAATTGCATTGATATTATATGTATCGTTTCCATTTGATTCGGAAACAATAAGATCACAACTCATTATATCTTTTTCATGAAGGTGCAATGCATGTATATTTTGCAATGAACCTGTTGCACCTACAGCTAGTTTTAGGTCATCATTGACACACAAACCATCTCTAAAACCAAACTTGTTAACTGAATTTGAACCTCCAAGTAAACACACTTTCATATATATTTAGCTCTCTATTTTTATAAAAAATTTATCTATAGTATTATTCTAATTTAATTTTCTAGATATTAAAATGAAAATCGATAAATAGAATTTATATACTTAATCTTTTAAGCAGTTATGGTAATAGTTCATCTACTGAACAAATTTTCTTGGGCATTATTTACTGTTTCAAGACTGTTAGATTTTAGATGGAAGATCTTCCACCAAATCTATAGCCCCCTTATATTTAGGACCTGAAATTTAAAAAGGTATAGTATTAAGTGGTAAGTAACCTCCTCAAGAATTCAAAGGTGGAGTTGCTAGGCAGTGATAAAAGTGTTGGATATGACTCTTAGTTAATAATATTCCCATATTCACAATACTTAGTAGATATTTTTTTATTAGATCAGTTATATTGAATATTTATTTCATTTTTAATTGGATATAGGAAATTTATTAAAAATTTCCTATATCCAATAAGTTTTGATTAAAATTAGGCTATGATAAAAATCAAGCCGAGACAATATTTATCTATCGGCTTTTGGTTTTACTTATACGCTTCGTTTATAGTGATTTAATCTTTCATTTATTAGCGGCCCATTAGGTCTATACTTTTTTGCTAGTTGTAAAAATAATATTGATTTATTAGGATCGCTTGATCCAAATGCTTTAACTTTTAAAAACTCTATAATTAAATTTAATATTTTTTCTGGTAAAATAGCCATAGCAGATTCAAGATCATTCAATGATTCTATTGACCAATAATTTTTATTTAAGTCTTTATTTGGGTGCACATCAATCAAATAGTTAATATTAAAGTTCTTTAAAAGCCACTTTTTATCTTCTTCAAATAAATCTGCTTCACAGTTAATAGTAAATTTTTCACCTTTTATTTTCCATAAAGGAATCAAATCATTAACCTCTCTTTCTTTAGAAATTACTCCATCAACATAAAAAGATAACTTTTCGTTAATATAAGATATCAACTCAGTCGCTTCATAAGACAATGACTCATTAGACTTAACTTCTTCAAAATCACATAAATGTAATTCAGGAATAAAATTATTTATAAAGAACTTCGTTAAACCTGCTTTCTCTTTAATAGCTAATTCAAAAGAATATATATTTAACGAAGCTCCACCAAAAACGTCTAAAAACTTAGAGATTGTATTTTGATAAATATTCTCAACCGTACTCACTTTTAATTGAGTAAGGGCTTTCAATGTTTGACCACCTTTAACTGCTTCCTGCAAATCACTATTTAAATAAGATAAATGCTCCCTTACTGAATAAACAACTTGAAAATCAGTAACAGCATATCGACTTATAAAAAATAACTTTAACTCCTTTAACTCATTCTCAGATAATACTCCAATATCTTCACCTGATAATATGATTGTATCCTTAGACTTATTAAAGAAAGTATCCATTTGTTGTAAATACTTCTCATTTAGTGCGTTTACTTTGCTTTGATTATCAAAACCAAATTTTAGATTCATATGATATTTATCAGCATGCTCAGAAAAAAAACTATAAATAACAATTGAGTGATTAAATATATCTGAAAAGCCATTATTAAAAATAGGGTAAGTACACCCTGCAGAATCCCATTCTAACTCAGGTATTAATGATAGATTTTTCTGAATTGTTGATGTTCCTGTTTTATGGGCGCCAACATGTAATATAAGTTTTCTCATCATTTACCCACCGAAAAATTTTCATGCTCTAACGTTAAATTTTGACTGTAATAAGGATCTGGTTTTTTATCTGTGCCCCAAGTGTCCGTCATATAATCTACTTCTTTATTAAACCTAGCTACTTTTACTGGATTATCTTCAGCACCACGACTAATTGATTCATAATGATAAAGCTCAGCATAAGGTGTCCATAAATTGCGATAGCCTGCCGCTTGTACTTTTAAGCAAAAATCTACATCATTAAAAGCAACGGTAAGGTCTTCCTCATTTAAACCGTCAACTTCATTAAATACAGATTTGCGTACTAACAAGCATGCTGCTGTTACTGCCGACAAGTTCTGCACAACTTTTAAACGACTAAAGTAACCATGGTCATTACGTTTGTAATGTTTATGCGAATGTCCACCAACACCGCCAATACCAATAATAACCCCTGCATGTTGAATCGTATCATTCTCAAAATAAAGCATTGCACCAACACAACCAATCTCTTCTCGTTGCGCGTGAGAGACCATTTCAGTCAACCATTCAGGTGTTATGACTTCAACATCATTGTTAATTAACCCAACAATACTCCCCTTTGCTTGCTTCGCAGCAAAATTATTAATAGCGGAATAATTAAAAGGATATGGATAACGTAATACGGTTACTTTTTCATGTTTATCCAGTTCATCAAAATATTCCAAAGCAATTGGGTCGTTAGAGTTATTATCAACCAATAAAATCTCATAGTTTTGATAGGTTGTTTTTTCTAATATGGAATCAATGGCCTGTTTGGTTATCTCATAACCGTTATAAGTAGGAATAATAAGAGAAACTAACGGTTCTTCCTCTATTAACCAATTAACTTTATAAATATTTGCATGCTTACCAGCTTCGACAAGAACAGACTTATTTAGTGCTTTAAAATGATCCTCTAACGCTTTAATTCCTGCATCTGTAGTGTAAGATTTCTCACCTGAAGCTAACGCTGTTGAACCTTCAACCATGCGCCAATGATAAAGTACCTTAGGAATATGCACGACGTTCGCATGGTCGATTTCACGTGAATAACGTAATAGTAAGTCATAATCTTGGCTACCTTCATAACCTTTACGAAAGCCACCGATCTTTTTAATGATATCCGTTTTATACACACCTAAATGCGACACATAGTTTTGACTATATAGCAGATCTAAATTCCAATCGGACTTAAAGTGAGGTTCAATTCTCTCTCCCTCTAAATTGATTTTATCTTCGTCGCTGTAAATTAAAGTCACATCAGGGTTATCATTAATTGCTTTTATAACATGGTAAAAGGCATGCTCATGTAATAAATCATCATGATCAAGTAATGCAGTCCACTCTCCACTAGCGATATCTAAAGCACTGTTACTTGCTTCTGAAATATGGCCATTCTTTTCTCTAAAAACAGGTTGAATACGTTTATCTTTTAAGCTGTATTCTTTCAGCACTTCTTTTACATAAGGCTCTGTAGACTTATCATCAGCTAAACAAAGCTGCCAGTTAGTATAAGACTGCGCTATAACAGACTCGATACAATCAATCAGTAGCT
Organism: Psychromonas aquatilis; assembly: GCF_038155185.1. Classification (NCBI taxonomy): domain Bacteria; kingdom Pseudomonadati; phylum Pseudomonadota; class Gammaproteobacteria; order Alteromonadales; family Psychromonadaceae; genus Psychromonas; species Psychromonas aquatilis. Next base: position 2,951 of record NZ_JBAKAZ010000086.1, on the reverse strand, counting down.
GCTTCTCTGGGTTATAAACCGGCACCACAATCGAGATACAAGGCGTGTTATCAAAGTTTAATAAATCCTGCTGCGTCTTAATAAACTCACTTTTTTCATTATTTAAACGCCAAAATAAATAAGGATCAACATTTTCTTCAGCACTAAGAGGGCGAATGTACTCATTATAAACACGCCCCTCTTCCAATCCGGCCATTAGTAGGTGTGCTAGCAAAGGAGCTTCCCAACCAGCTAAGTCAGGATTTAACTCTAAATACAATTTTGGATCAAAAGATGGAGTCGGTTTACGTCCTTCTTTTTCACCTGCAATAATATAATGATAAAATGGATTTATGCCATCTTCAGCAATATCACGGTTGTTAGCTAAGTAATAATAAGTATTAAAGTGAGAGTTGGGGTTTTTTCCACTTTTTGCCCCCTTAATAACAAAGTCATATATGTGGTTAGCATGGCACACTTCATTTTCTGATAACTGATTTATATAATAGTTATCATCCCAAAGGTGAGACTTTTGAATTACATCGACAACATTTTCTACAGGTGTGTTATTTACAGTATCAATTGCATTCAATAAATCTAAACTACCAATAGACAGCAACTCTTGATATAACGGCTCATCATAATCACTTTGCATAAATATCGCTTTTAGTACTAAATTTTCTTTTAGGAACCAATGTGGTTTTACATTATGTCCATTGATAGAATATTCAAAACTACAATCTACATTTTCAACTAATGTAATTAAACTTTCATCATTCTTATTGCAAGGTACCAATGCCAGATAATCATTTTCAATATAGAGTTCAACATAATCCGCATCAGAAGACCAACCGGTAATAGTATCACCAAGCAATCCATTAAAATTATGCTGAATTGGTTGCGCTAAGGTATCAAAATTAAATTTATTAGCTAAGTTTGTAACATTTAATGTTCGTTCAAACGTTTTTGTCGTAACACCATCATCAATAAACTCAACCCTTAACGCTAATAAAGAAAGATGACGCCACTCTTTCTTTATATCTTGGCCAGAAATCTCATAATGAAAACTAGCATATGGATTATTTAAAGCACCATCTAGATCCTCTCTATATTCATTACATGCAACTTGAGCCAACTTTTCATTCTGAAGAAAGATAATGACTGAATCAGCTTTTTGCGCCCAACCTTGTAGTTTTTTATCAACCAAACCATCAAAAAAAACTAATGGCAACTCTTGGTTATAAATAAAATCACTCATTATTTATTTCCTCCTAATAGTGAACTCCACCATTCTTCATTGCCCAAATACCATTCTACGGTTTTACGAATCCCGGTTTCAAATGACTCAACTGGTTTGTAACCTAATTCATTATTGGTTTTAGTGGCATCAATGGCATATCGCCAATCGTGACCTGCACGGTCTTCTACAAAGGTAATTAATGTTTCAGATTTGTTTGCTAACGCTGATTTAGCTTCTGGGTATTTTTCTTTTAAGTATTTATTACCTTGGAATTGTTCGTTTAATAGCTTACAAACCAATTTAACAATATCGATGTTTGCCCATTCATTATGGCCACCAATGTTGTAGTTTTCACCTAAACGGCCTTTGTTCAGCACTAATTCGATACCACGAGCGTGATCTTCAACGTATAACCAATCGCGAATTTGCTGGCCATCACCATAAACAGGTAATGGTTTATCAAATAAAATATTAGTGATGATCAGTGGGATTAATTTTTCAGGAAAATGGTACGGTCCGTAGTTATTTGAACAATTTGAAGTCGTCACTTCTAAGCCATAAGTATGGTGGTAAGCACGCACTAGGTGGTCACTTGCCGCTTTTGATGCTGAATAAGGTGAATTCGGTGCATAAGCCGTGTCTTCGGTGAATGCAGGGTCTTTAGGCCCTAACTCACCATAAACCTCATCGGTTGAAACGTGATGGAAGCGGTGTTTAAGTGGTGCGTTACCATTTTCTTTAGGCTGGTCTATCCATACTTTTTTTGCGGCTTTTAATAAGCTATAAGTACCAATAATATTGGTTTCAATAAACGCATCTGGCCCTGTAATTGAGCGGTCAACGTGAGACTCTGCTGCAAAATGCACCAAAGTATCAACGTTATGCTCTGTTAGTAGTTGTTCTATTAATGCCGTATCGCAAATATCACCGTGCGCAAATACAAAGTTTGGGTTATTTTCAACAGATGCCAAGCTTTCACGATTACCTGCGTAAGTTAATGCATCTAATACCACTACTTTGTCTTGAGGGTTATTTGCAAGCCAATATAAAACGTAGTTAGCACCAATGAATCCGGCCCCGCCGGTAACTAAAATATTTCTCATATAATCCCTATATCCCCGTCTGATTAATCACGCTAAGCGCTAATTTTTAATTGTTTAAATACCAAATAATTTAATATATAAATAATACTTAATAGTATATTTTGCAATAATTTACCTAATATAGACAGGAAAAATACAAATAAGTTATATATTCAAAATACAAGGCATCGGTTTGTTAAAAGTTAAAATTAAATGGCATTTACCTTGTATAAAATACAACCAAATAAAAGAGTCACCTTTGTTATTTTAATCTTGCTTGATACTCTGCGACCTTTTTCTTAATAAATAGACCATTAGGGCGAGCTTGATGCGCCAATGTCATTAAAGAAAGGGCTTTTTTAAGATCGGTTTTTTCTAACTTTATTGCTTCATCTCGAATAATACCAATCTAAGTAAAAATATGATCTAATTGAGTTATCTATTGCTATTAAAGTGACTCAAGATGGAGCATATAAAAAAGACAGATTTTAAAGTACTTGCCCGTCAGCAAACCTCATTACAAATGAAAATGCGTTTACTGGCGTTAGCACATTTTCAAGATGGACATTCACGTACCCAGATTGCTCAGTTCCTTAAAGTGAGTAGAACTAGCGTTAATAAATGGGTGAGTATCTATCTAAGCGAAGGCC
>NZ_JBAKAZ010000085.1:0-8307 GCF_038155185.1 Psychromonas aquatilis | reverse complement strand
GCTTCAGCTACAGCAGCTGGACAAGGCATGTAGTTTTTGAACTCCATAGAGAACTGACCACGACCTGAAGTCATTGTACGTAGAGATCCGATGTAACCAAACATTTCTGAAAGAGGTACGTCAGCTTTAATACGAACACCAGAAGCACCAGCTTCTTGACCAGCAATCATACCACGACGACGGCTAAGGTCACCGATAACGTCACCAACGTGATCATCTGGTGTAAATACATCTACAGACATCATTGGCTCAAGAAGTTGAGCACCCGCTTTAGGGATAGACTGACGGAATGCACCACGTGCTGCTAATTCAAATGCAACTGCAGATGAATCCACGGCGTGGAAACCACCATCGTAAAGCTCAATTTCAACGTCAAGTACAGGGAATCCAGCTAGTACACCAGTATCCATCATGCCTTCGAAACCTTTCTCGATTGCAGGGAAGAATTCTTTAGGTACGTTACCACCAACAACAGTAGATGTGAACGTAAAGCCAGAACCTGGTTCACCTGGCTTGATACGGTAATCGATTTTACCGAATTGACCAGAACCACCAGATTGTTTCTTGTGCGTGTAAGAATCTTCAACTGCTTGTGTGATTGTTTCACGGTAAGCAACTTGAGGTTCACCTACAACTAACTCAACACCGTAAGTACGTTTTAGGATATCAACTTTGATATCTAAGTGAAGTTCACCCATACCAGATAGGATTGTTTCACCTGAATCTTGGTCTGTTTCAACACGGAATGTTGGATCTTCTGCAACCATTTTACCAATCGCAATACCCATTTTCTCAGTAGAACCTTTATCTTTAGGTGTTACAGAGATAGAGATTACTGGTTCTGGGAATACCATTGCTTCAAGAATGATTGGATCTTTAGGATCACATAGTGTGTGACCAGTTTGAACGTTAGACTTCATACCAACGATAGCGATGATATCACCCGCTTGTGCAGAAGTAAGTTCGTTACGATCATCAGCTTGCATTTCACACATACGACCAACACGCTCAGTTTTACCTGTTGCAGCGTTCATGATGGTATCGCCTTTTTTAAGCTTACCAGAGTAGATACGTACGAAAGTCAATGAACCAAAACGGTCATCTGTAATTTTGAATGCTAATGCTTTAAAAGATTCGTCAGCAGAAACTAATGCAAATTTACCTGTTGGCTCACCTTCTTCATCAGTAAGCGGTTGTGGATCAACATCTGTTGGACAAGGTAAGTAATCAACAACAGCATCAAGAATAAGTTGCATACCTTTGTTTTTGAACGCAGAACCACAGTAAGTTGGGAAGAAGTCCATTGTACGAGTACCAGTACGGATACAACGTTTGATGTCTTCCATAGAAGGTTCTGTACCTTCTTCTAAGTACTCCATTAGTAGATCTTCATCTTGCTCTAATGCAGTCTCAATTAATTTTTCACGGTATTCTTCTACTTGGTCAACCATGTCTGCAGGAACGTCTTCTAAAGAGTAGTTTTCTGGAAGACCAGTGTCATCCCACACGTAAGCTTTACGAGTAAGTAGATCAACAACACCTGAGAATTCGTCTTCTATACCGATTGGTAAAACCATAACTAGTGGGTTAGCACCTAGTACAGTTTCAGTTTGTTTAACAACGCGGTAGAAATCAGCACCCATACGGTCTAATTTATTTACGAAAATAATACGAGCAACGCGTGAATCATTAGCGTAACGCCAGTTTGTTTCTGATTGAGGCTCAACACCACCAGAACCACAGAATACACCGATACCACCATCAAGTACTTTAAGAGAACGATATACTTCTACAGTGAAGTCAACGTGTCCAGGAGTATCGATTACGTTAAAACGATGATTATCCCAGAAACAAGTTACAGCAGCAGACTGGATAGTAATACCGCGCTCAGCTTCCTGTTCCATGAAGTCAGTTGTTGATTCGCCATCATGTACTTCACCAGTTTTGTGGATCTGTCCAGTAAGTTTTAGGATACGTTCTGTAGTAGTGGTTTTACCCGCATCAACGTGCGCGAAAATACCAATGTTTCTGTATTTACTTAAATCTGTCATTTTTTATACTCTATATGTAAAAAATTGGAGGCTATATTCCCGCGGCATTATACAATCTTTGCGCTTAAACAGAACACCGTATTTTGAAAAAAGAGGAAATATGTTGGTTTTTTCGACTTTATTTTCATTTTTTTTGCAAAATGACTGCAAAAACCATCAAAACCTGTCTGAAAAAACAGTTGTCAGAATAAAAATTAATCATTATTACGTAATTAGGACTAACGAGAATAAAATTGAAAATACAAATGTACTCATCGCGGTATTTTTCAATTGTTGATTAAAAATATCACCTTCTCTGACATCTTCTTTAATCGCTTGGTTGATTTGAGTACAACTTTTTATCAAGGGACTAGCTGTTAATAAAAAAAGGTATTGCCATGGTGCGCTGTTAGGTAAAATATAAATATATAAAGCAGCACAGAACATAGCCAATGCAAGAATAATAAGATGGTATTGAAATGCCCTATTACGCCCTAATAAAACAACTAATGTAATTTTATTCGCCGCTTTATCAATATACACATCACGCATATTATTGACATTCAATACAGCTGCACTAAACAGTCCCATACTCACAGCAGGTAAAATAATCTCCTGTGATAAAGTTAGTGTCTGTAAATAAAAACTACCTAGAACGCCTAACAGCCCAAAGAAAATAAATACCGAGAGATCGCCCATCGCTTTATAGCCGTAAGGAATTTTACCCATTGTGTAGGTAATTGCTGCAATAATTGCTGCGAGGCCGAGGCCTAAAAATATAAGCCATTGTTGCAAATTGCTGCCAAAGGAGGTGGTTAATAATGATAATCCTGACACCATGCAAACCAACAGAGCGATCCAAATAGCCTTTTTCATAGCGCTTACAGTAATAATGCCACTTTGCATTGCTCTTTTGGGGCCAATACGCACATCATCCGCGCCCGTTGCTGCATCCCCATAATCATTGGCTAAGTTAGAAAGGATTTGTAGTAACAAAGCGGTTAATAAAGATAATAAAAAAATACTAAGATTAAAGCTTTGCTGTTGATACGCTAAACCGCCAGAAACAATAATTGAAGCCGCAGCTAATGGTAAGGTTTGTAAACGACAGGCTTGTACCCAAACTTGAAATGATTTCACTAATTATATCCCATAAATATTGTTCACGAACTTGATTACAATGCTAGAAATGCGGCGAGTAACGCGCTACATTATAAAACATAAATGTTGAAAGATACTATTGGCTTATTATTTACCCTCTGGAATACAATAAGTATATTCAAGCTTAAAATAATAATTGCACGATATATTGAATATTACTCAGACAATATGTGAATAGAGAAGTCATTGTACTTAATGGCTGATATTTTTTTTTGATATAACGTAAATTCACTTCACTTTATTACCCAGTGGCAACAAGTTTTTATAACAGTGTTATAACTAATAATGGTGGCGAAATTTTTAACTTATCACTAGTGCCCAAAGGCAGACAACAAGTCTTTTATCACACACCTCACAGATTAGCCCTTCAACAAATCTGCGAACAGCTTCCTATTAATTTTTATCAATTACCTTACTTGCTAAAGTTTAGATTCATTTTAAATAACGCACTGTTATCTTCACGCTATTATCGAACCACATCTATAAACGTGTCGATTAATAATTGTTTAACGACCATTCAATTAAAAACCACCAAGGAGCGAATCAAAGATGCCTTTATATAAAGAAGAGCACGGCTCAAAAGATAAACCAACGATTGTCTTTTTACATGGGTTTCTGGGTAACGGCAAAGATTGGGAAAAAATAATCAACCACCTTAAAAATGACTTCCATTGTGTGACAATCGACTTACCAGGGCATGGTTTATCTGCAGGCAACCTAGCACCACTGGATAATGGGTTTGCTCACTGCCATCAATTAATAAGATCTGCTTTAGATAGCCTAAATATAAGTACTTATGTAATGGTTGGTTACTCTTTAGGGGGCCGTATTGCTTTAGATTATGCTCGCACGCAAAACGATCCTAACTTAACACTGTTAATTTTAGAGTCATCCCACATTGGCTTAGAAAATGATCAACAGAAAAAGCAACGATATCAATTTGATTTAAACTGGGCAGAATGCTTTTCAACCGAAGCAATGGAGGAAAGTTTATATCAATGGTATGAGCAAAGCATCTTTGAAGATTTCACAACTAAAAAGAAAACAGAGATGATTGAAAAAAGATGTCATAACTACGGCGTATTTTTAGCGAATATGTTGCTATCGACTAGTTTAGCTAAACAAGAAAATGCTTGGTCATTCCTAAATCAAACCGACTTACCCATTATCTACCTATTCGGAGAATTGGATACTAAGCTTTCAGCTTTAGCAAAAAAAATAGATACAACAAACGCAAAAACTTGCTGCTTTGATGGACTAGGCCATAATCTTCATCAACAAGATCCAATGAAATATGCTGATAATATTAAACAACTCTTTAATTAAAGCTGCTTAATAATGAAGGTTGCGATAGCAAAGTGTAATGGTCCCCTCTTAATAAGCTTTAAGGTATTTGTCGCAAACGTCTTTATTAAAAGGGCAGCGGATAATATAAAATATTCATTAATTACTTTTAGCTTCAGGCTTACCAGCCAATTAAATAAACACGACGAGCATAATAATGAGTATAAACACTAACAAGAATATAAAGGAAAAAGCACATGGTATTAGTAGGTAAAAAGGCGCCAGATTTCACAGCTGCCGCCGTGTTAGGTAATGGAGATATTGTGGATAGCTTTAATCTTAGTGAGTTTGCAAATGGCAAAGAAACCGTTATTTTCTTTTACCCATTAGATTTCACTTTTGTATGTCCTTCTGAATTAATTGCATTTGATAAACGTTTTGGCGACTTTCAAGCACGTGGTGTTGAAATCATTGGCATTTCAATTGATTCTCAATTTTCACATCATGCATGGCGCAATACTCCTATCAATAAAGGCGGCATAGGCGCGGTACAATATCCATTGGTAGCAGACATTAAACATGAAATATGTAAAGCCTATGATGTAGAGCTCGCTGATGCAGGTGTTGCGTTGCGCGGCTCGTTCTTAATTGATAAAAATGGGATCATACGTCATCAAGTAATCAATGATTTGCCATTAGGTCGAAATATTGATGAAATGTTACGTATGGTTGATGCCTTACAATTTCATGAAGAGCATGGTGAAGTATGTCCTGCACAGTGGGCAAAAGACAAGGCAGGTATCGAAGCATCTCCAGAAGGGGTTGCGGATTACTTATCTAACCACTCTGATGATCTCTAACCTTTGCAATAATGAAAATAGCCTAATCTACTAAGGCTATTTTCTACTCGGGCTATTTTAATGAAGAAAAGTAGGCCGCTAAGTCTTCGATATCAGTATCGCTAAGGGCAACAGCTTGAGAAACCATTATCGATGATAATCCACCTTTACGCTGTCCAGCCTTATAAGCTTTTAAGGCACTACTCAGGTAACCCTCATTTTGACCATTAAGGTTAGGATAAATAGGTGAAGTTGCGACACCTTCCGATCCATGACAAGCTGCACAAATAGCAGACTTAGCTTTACCTGCTTCAATATCACCAGCATTTGCCAGACAGGGTAAACCTAAAAAAATTAAACCTAATAACCTTTTATTCATAACATATCCAATTTAAAAATATTATTTAGTCACAATCTTAATATCACTTTATTTATGCTAAGTGAACAGAATCATTGAAAGTATACACCCATATACAATGACTTTATCTATTACCAACGTTATTAAAGCACATAAACACTTAAATACGCTTTTCTATGATTAATAAAAAATATCAACAAGCTATACAAAGTGGCTCTGATATCAAGTGAAATTAGATCATACCGCTCATTAGTCAGACCTAACTACCTTGTAAAATGAAATAGCATGATTCAAATTAGACACGATTTATTTTTTAACAAAGCCACACATTAAGAGAGATTTATTGTATTGTTAAATAACATTCAACATGAGTTTATTGATGAAATGATAATACCTTACGAACAACTAGATGAAATAACGTTAAACAATTTAATCGAACAATATATATTAAGAGAAGGTACAGATTACGGTGAAATCGAATATTCTTTAGAACAAAAAGCTAATCAGATATTGCAACAGATTAAACTAAAGAGTATTTATATTATCTACTCTGAATTAAATGAAAGTGTTACTTTAATTAGCCATGAAGAACTGAAAAAAATGCAATTAAAATAAAATTTTTTTAGTTTATAGCCATAAAAAAACAAGTGTTAGTACATATTTAGAAATTTTAAAAATATATTAATAAGATTTATGACCAGGGTCTAATTTATTGAACAACTTTCACTCATAAACAATACAGAGTTTAAAATAAAACGATACAATCAAATTATTATTATTATTTTTGACACTCCAAAATAAAAGAAGTAGCAATAAGCTATTCAACTAGACAAAGGGAAGTTTATGATCATTACCAAACCCCAAAGCGATCCAACATTAGAATGGTTTTTATCACATTGTCATACACATAAGTACCCAGCTAAAAGTATGCTTATCCATGCTGGTGAAAAAGCTGATACTCTATATTTTATCGTCAAGGGCTCTGTTGCAGTTGTTATTAAAGATGAAGATGGCAAAGAGATGATATTGTCTTACCTAAACCAAGGTGATTTTATTGGTGAGTTAGGTCTATTCGATAAAGAAGAAGAGCCAATCCGAAGTGCTTCTGTGAAAGCAAAAGCAGCATGTGAAGTTGCAGAAATATCTTATAAGAAATTTACGCAATTAATTACAGTTAACCCAGAAATACTAATGCGCTTATCTCGCCAAATGGCCAATAGATTACAAGTTACAAGTCAAAAAGTAGGTAACTTAGCATTTTTAGACGTTACTGGCCGCATTGCAAATACACTATTAGATCTTGCAAAACAACCAGATGCGATGACTCATCCAGATGGAATGCAAATCAAAATCACACGTCAAGAAATAGGGCAAATTGTAGGTTGTTCACGTGAAACTGTTGGTCGTATTTTGAAAATGCTAGAAGAGCAAGGTTTGATTTCTGCTCATGGTAAAACTATTGTGGTTTTCGGCACTCGATAGTACAACAATTATAAGTTAATAAAAAACCGCTTAATTGCGGTTTTTTATTTTATAGAGCAGGGTTAAATTAATGTTTAGTGGGCCCATTACGAACTAAATCTTGACCCGTTTGAAACACCTCTTCCGTCACCAAACGTGATAATAACAATTGATGTTTATCATCTAATACAGCCACAAATCTACGCCCATCTTTATTATTTGTCGCTAACGCTAAACCTGATACATTTGATAAACCTAAACTACCACTTTCAACTAAAATCAGGAACTTCTCTAAATCTTCTAGGTTAGTGATGATACTTTCTTCATTACTCATATTTAAACTCTCTTGTTTAACTAAACTATGATCTTTCCCTAGACACTTTAATATTCATTAAGCCTTCTTGATGCTGATCTCGGGACACATCGTCAAGATGACTATGTAATCACAGTAGATTGTAAAACATCTTAATATAATTGAACAAGCCCACTCTTGTTGTATTGCGATTATTATAGGTTTTAAACTAATACCAATCACACTAATTAACTGATCTATTTTACTTGTTAAAATAACTTATTTCTTCGTTGTAATTTTCGCAAATAGAACAACTATTTAACTCAAATTTCGCCTTGAACTCAGTCATTTTTCCTGCGCAAAATTTAGATCACTTATTTAATATAATTGGTATAATACAACCACCGCCACAAAAAGTATAGATCTAGGGTTGATGAGTGAATTAAACACCGGCTTAGTCTCATTAGCGAAGGAGCTCTGCGACTCCTTTTTTCAGCCTCCGTTGTAGATGTAATGAATGAAATAAAGCACTTCACTCATTACCTTGATTGCATTTTACTTCAATAAATTTTGTTTGATTTTTTACTTTGATGCAAGCAGGGAGACTAAAGTCACCGCCCCGAGATAAAGTGTTACTTCTTGAAGTTAGCTAAAAGAAAAATGACTTCTTTGCGTATGTTTAAAGCTATCTTCTAACGAACATAGCAAAAGCTGAGAGTTGTTTTGGGGCGGTGGCTTCAGCCTCCCTGATAGATGCTATGAATAAAAAAAGCACTTCACTGGTTACCTTGATTGCATTTACTTATACCATTTCCGATAAATATGTAATCTAATTAAGGTTCTTACAAAGGAGCTAGTATGAGCCACAATTTTACTGAATTA
>NZ_JBAKAZ010000084.1:0-8328 GCF_038155185.1 Psychromonas aquatilis | reverse complement strand
TGTGCTATCGAGATTGGACAAATTTGGAAACTTAATTAACGGAATTGGTATAACTTAATACTTATAACTCAATTTAATAGTCACTATAGTTTAAGATGAGTAATTATCCTGTTAAAAAGAAAATGAATAAGTATATTATGAGTTTATTAAAGCAACGTTATTTATATTCACAGACAACATAAACCTCTCTCACTGCTAGCCTAAACACCAATACATTAAATATTTTTGCTAAATCAGTAAATATTATAATTATATTAATGACTTACTGCACACAACATCTATTAGTGTTCGCGGGTTTCACTCCTTTTAATAACTTGAGATCTCCAGGTATCAAATTCAATACAAAAGTAACATCATTTATTGTTATAAAATCTCACAAAACTTGCTAACAAATGATCATATAATTGCTCTGTGGTTGGCAGTGTATGAATATTTTCCTTCAAACATGTGTGTACATCAGCCTTGAGACAAATATCTTTATTATTGAATTGGTTACATAATTTGACTGGATAAATGAGCTCCTCCATGTTTGCATCAATTAATATACAAGCCTGTACTAAAATCACTTTCTGTTGGTTTTGTCCTAGTAATACCCTTTGTGCTGTTCCGACGATTTTTTGATTATTAATATTAAGGTTATAACTGCCATCACAGTAAGAGTAAGGTGTTTCGTGAACCTCTGGAGTGAGATCATAATAACTAAAAAACTGAGTTAAAATTTCACATATATGTTCATAACCAACATGAATAGAATAAGCAGTATCGTTATTCCATTGATAGATATGAGAAAGGTTGATCACACCATTTGTCTGTGGAACTGGCGCGCCACCTGTGCGTCTAGAAACAAGATCCCAGTTTCTCTCTTTTAACTTGGTGATTAAATCAAAGGATTGTTGCCATTTATTCCCAGAGGGTAAGACCAATGTTTTATCGGATGGTCGCCATAGCAGTAAAGCTTGTTGTACTTTCCCACTACGTACAAGCTGTACTAATTCATCCTCTTTTTCAAAAGCATTACTTGTGCTCGTATGGGTTAAACGTGAAATTTTATATTTATTTGTTTCCATCTGCTTGCTTTTCAACCTATTTTATATAAAAAATAAAGCTTTAATGATTATTTTTCTAGTACATTAGCCACCTTCGCTTTAGAATAACTCGCCTTTTAACCTCCAGTGATGAAGTTTGAGATGTCAGACAATGCATCAAAATTCGATTTGTAATACTTTTGTTACAAAAGTAGAATACCCGACTAAAATAATCAAGTAAATACTTGACTGAAACAGTGGGTTTTAGATACTATTAAGACTCAAGAATAATCTAACTGGAGATCTTATGCGTTTAACAACAAAAGGCCGTTATGCGGTAACGGCAATGCTCGATCTTGCATTGCATCCAGAACAAGGCCCAGTGTCATTATCAGATATATCACAACGACAAGGCATCTCTTTATCTTATCTTGAACAGTTATTTTCTAAACTCCGTCGAGACGCTTTAGTAAAAAGTGTTAGAGGTCCAGGCGGTGGCTATCAATTAGGCCGTCCAATTGACGATATTTATGTCGCTCAAATCATGGATGCGGTCAATGAAGTCATCGACGCAACAGGATGTAAAAACAAAGCAGACTGTAAAAATGGCGTGACTTGCTTAACACATTACTTATGGTGTGATTTAAGTGATCAAATACATGGTTTTTTAAGTAAAATTAGCCTAGGTGATTTGATGAGACAAAATGACGCACATAATAAAGTGAATAAAGTTACAGAGCCAAAAGTTGATGACCAACTATTTATGCTACAAACCAATGAAATGGCTGGTTAATTAGTTAGCAAGAAAGATATAACGATTATTATTATCCTCCCCCCGAAAAAGAGTGAGTTTTATATGACAGTGCAAGTAGAAATAGATGAAGCACTAGCAAGAGAATATGAAGCTGGTTTCATTTCTGATATCGAATCAGAAACGTTTGAACCAGGTTTAGATGAAAGTGTTATTACGCGAATTTCTAAAATGAAAAATGAACCAGAATGGATGCTTGAATGGCGTCTAGGTGCATTTAGAGAATGGCTAAAAATGGAAGAGCCTGATTGGGCTTTAGTCGATTATCCTAAAGTAGATTTTCAAGCTATCTCTTACTACTCAGCACCTAAAAGCATGAAAGATAAACCTAAGTCATTAGACGAGGTTGACCCTGAATTGCTACGTACTTATGAAAAGCTAGGTATCCCTCTGATCGAACAACAAATGCTAGCCGGCATTGCGGTTGATGCGGTATTTGACTCTGTATCAGTTGTAACAACATTTAGAGAAAAGCTACAAGAAGCAGGTGTTATCTTCTGCCCTATCTCTGAAGCGATTGTTGAATATCCGGAGCTCGTTAAAAAATACATTGGTAGTGTTGTTGGCCGTAAAGATAACTACTACTCAGCACTAAACTGTGCAGTATTTACCGATGGCTCTTTTGTATACATTCCAAAAGGCACACGCTGCCCAATGGAACTATCAACTTACTTCCGTATTAATGAACAAAATACAGGTCAGTTTGAACGTACGCTTATCATCGCCGATGAAGGCAGTCACGTTAGTTACCTTGAAGGTTGTACTGCTCCACAGCGTGATGAAAACCAATTACACGCAGCGGTAGTTGAACTAATTGCATTAGATAATGCAGAAATCAAATACTCTACTGTTCAAAACTGGTACCCAGGTGATGAAAACGGTAAAGGTGGTATCTACAACTTCGTAACTAAACGCGGTATCTGTCATACCAAAGCTAAAATCTCTTGGACGCAAGTTGAAACTGGTTCAGCGGTTACTTGGAAATACCCAAGCTGTATCCTAAAAGGTGATGACAGTGTTGGTGAGTTCTACTCAGTGGCATTAACACGTGGTAGACAGCAAGCAGATACTGGTACCAAAATGATCCACCTTGGTAAAAATACCAAATCAACGATCATCACTAAAGGTATCTCGGCTGGCCGCAGTAATAATAGCTACCGTGGTCTTGTAAAAATGGCTGCAACAGCCGATGGCGCACGTAACTTTACAGAGTGTGATTCACTATTGATCGGCGATAAGTGTGGTGCACATACTTTCCCTTATATAGAAAGCCGTAACCCTTCTGCCATTGTTGAACATGAAGCAACGACGTCAAAAGTAAGTGACGAGCAAATGTTCCTATGTCGCCAACGTGGTCTTGATCCTGAAAAAGCAGTATCAATGATCGTAAATGGTTTCTGTAAAGAAGTATTCAAAGAGCTGCCAATGGAATTTGCCGTTGAAGCAAGTAAATTATTAGAGATTAGCCTTGAAGGCTCTGTAGGTTAAGGATTATATAAAATGTCAGATAACAAAAGTTTATTAACAATAAAAGACGTATACGCAAGCATTGAAGAAAAGCAAATAATCAAAGGTTTTAATTTAGATATTAAACCAGGTGAAGTACATGCCATCATGGGTCCAAACGGTGCAGGTAAAAGTACCATGGGTTATGTCCTTTCTGGCCGTGACGGTTATGAAGTAGATAGCGGTAGCATTACATTTGATGGTAAAGACTTACTAGAAATGGAAGTTGAAGAACGTGCAGCAGCAGGTCTATTCTTAGCATTCCAATACCCTGTTGAAATCCCAGGTGTAAGTAACTTAGAATTTTTAAAAGCATCAGTAGACGCTATTCGTGAAGCAAATGGTGAAGAGCCAATCACTTCTTCTGAGTTACTAAAACAAGCTAAAGCAGCATGTAAACAAGTTAACTTACCACTTGCGTTCTTAAAACGTGGTGTTAACGAAGGTTTCTCAGGTGGTGAAAAGAAACGTAACGAATTAATGCAAATGTTACTGCTTAAACCAAAACTATGTATCTTAGATGAAACCGATTCAGGTCTAGATATCGATGCATTACAAATGGTAGCTGCAGGTGTAAACAGTCAACGTTCTCCTGAGCGTAGCTTTATCGTTGTAACGCATTACCAACGTTTATTAGATTACATCAAACCTGATTTTGTTCATGTATTAGCTGACGGTAAAATCGTGAAAAGTGGCGATGCGTCATTAGCACTAGAATTAGAATCTCAAGGTTACGCTTGGTTAGAAACGCATGAAGACGCAGAAAGCACTGAGGGCTAATAAATGAGCGAATGGTTAGAAAGTGCCATCTCACGAGGGCAGAAAATAGATGATTGGTTAACACCAAAACGTACCCGCGCACTTGAGTTACTATCAACAACGCAATGGCCTACTCGTAAAACAGAAGCTTGGCGTTACACTCCCCTGCGTGCAATTCAAAACACTAAAGCGACAGAAGTTGAAGCAACAAGTGATTTAACACCACTAGCAATTGCTGACTTAGCGGCCATTGAACTAGTTTTCAAAAACGGTAAATTAGATAAAAGTTTGCTAAACGCAGACTTACCGGCTGGCTTAACTATCTCACTGGGTAGCGAACTAGCAGCACAACAGCAAACTCAAGCTGTTGCAGACTTCTCTGAAGTAAAACCAGATCGTCATTTATTTGGTTTAGTTAACGATGCACTAGCGCAAGATGTTGTGATCGTAAATGTTGAAGCCGGTGTTAAAATTGAACAGCCATTACGCATCAGTGCTTTACTAAGTCAAGGTGCAGAATCTCATACACGTGTACAAGTGACACTGGGTGAAGGCGCTGAACTTGCTGTTATTGAAGATGTTCAAGCACAAGGCGAAACCTTAAATACAGCTTTTGTTGAATACTTTGTCTCACCAAAAGCACATCTTGAGCACTACCGTTTTGCATTACAAACTGGTAGCAATGTGTCTGTTGGTGGTTGTCACTTCAACATGTTAGATCACTCTACAATGCATAGCACGATCGTTGCTTTCGGTAGTGATTTATCACGTTTAGACACGGATATAATTCATTCAGGTCAATTTGTAGATGCTAAATTAAATGCAATCTACTTATTAGATGGTAATGAACTATTCGATTTACACGCAACGGTTGAACATGCTGTACCAAACGGTACAACAGAAGAAAACGTGCGTTGTATTGTTGGTGGTAAAGCTAAAGCAGTATTTAACGGAAGAATTCATATTCACCGTGATGCGCAAAAAACATTAGCCGAGCTAAACAACCGTAACCTACTTGTTTCTAAAACAGCTGAAATCAATACAAAACCTGAATTAGAAATTTACGCTGATGACGTTCGTTGTGCTCATGGCGCGACTTCTGCTGAAGTAGATAAACAAGCGTTATATTACTTACAAACACGCGGTATTAGCCGTGCACAGGCGAATATAATATTGAACTTTGGCTTCATCAATGAGCTAATTGATTTAATGCCAAATAAAGTATTAGCTGAATGGGTTCGTCCAATCATTCGCCAACGTTTCTCTACAATGAAAGTAAACTAAGAGAGAGCCTAATGAGTTTTGATGTATTAGCCATTCGCGACCAATTTCCAATTTTAAAGCGTCAAGTTAATGGCAAGCCTCTAGTGTATTTAGATAACGCAGCCACCACACAAAAACCACAGTGTGTGATTGATGAGATGGTTGATTATTACTCAACTTGCAACTCAAACGTTCATCGTGGCGCTCACTTCCTAGCGGATCAAGCGACACGACGTTTTGAAAATGCACGAGATATTGTTCAACAATTTATCAATGCACCGCAACGTGAAGAAGTTATTTGGACCACAGGCACAACGGAAAGTATTAACATTGTTGCTAATGGCCTACGTACTTTATTATCGCCAGGTGATGAAGTGATCGCAACTGAAATGGATCACCATGCTAACTTAGTCACTTGGCAACATGCATGTAAAGAAGCCGGTGCAACATTCCGTACTGTGCCAGTGACTGATGCAGGTGAGCTTGATCAGGCTGCTTACGAAAGTTTGCTTAATGACAACACAAAATTCGTTGCTTTCCCGCACGTTTCCAATGTACTTGGTACGATTAACCCAGTTAAATCAATGACAGCAAAGGCAAAAAAAGTAAATGCCTTAGTCTTAGTTGACGGTGCACAAGGTGCTGCACATGGTTGGGCTGACGTACAAGATATTGGCTGTGATTTTTATGCTTTCTCAGCACATAAAATCTATGGTCCAATGGGTATCGGTGCACTGTGGGGTAAAACGTCAGTACTTGAAAACTGGCCTGTATGGCGTACTGGTGGCGAGATGATTGCTACCGTCACCTTACAAGATGCAACTTGGAATGTACTCCCTTACCGCTTTGAAGCTGGCACACCTAATGTAGGTGGTGCCATTGCTATGGCTGAAGCAATACGTTGGTTCAGTGAACTAGATCAAGAAGCAGTGTTAGCACACGAAAATGCTCTACTTGCTTACGCAACTGAAAAAGCCAACGCTTTTGATGGCTTAACCATTATTGGTAATGCTAAAAATAAAGTGGGTGTATTGAGCTTTACACTCGATCAAGGCCACCCTGCTGATATTGGCTTTTTACTAGATCAACAAGGTATTGCGATCAGAACAGGTGATCATTGTGCACAGCCTTTAATGTCGCGTTTTGACGTACCGGGCACCGCACGTGCTTCTTTCTCTATTTATAATACATTCGATGATATTGATGCTTTATTTGCTGCGCTCAAAAAAGCAAAAACAATGTTGTCTTAGGAGTTTTTAATGACCGTATCTGTATTTGCCCCAACAGCTAACATTTTGTTAACTGATGCAGCAGAAAAATACTTTTCAGCACAAATGGCCGATAAGCCAGATAGTGTAATACGACTGAGTACCAAAGTAAGTGGTTGTACTGGGTTTGCTTATGTTCTTGAAATAGTAGAGCAACCAGTTGAAGACGATATTATTATCAATTTCACTGATTTTGATATCGCAGTTGCTGCTAAATCAATGATGATGATCGCAGGAACAGAGATTGACCTAGTGACAGAAGGTATTAATCAAGTTGTTAAATATAACAACCCTAACGTTGTAGCTGAATGTGGCTGCGGCGAAAGCTTTAATGTGAGCTAACAAATGCAAAAGATGGTAGTAACAGAACGTGCTTGTGCTGCACGAAGAGTACCAACTGGTGAGCCAACTATTATTCCTGAAGGAGAGTTTATCTCTATCAATCAGAGTTTAGGTGGTAACTACACGGTGACTTGGATGGGTAATATGTTACGCATTGATGGCACAGATGCATCGGCTATTGGCCAACAATCTGAAGTACTTGATTTCGAAGATCTTGGAAAAGATGAAATCGATGAAGATCAGGTATGGCAAGCATTAGACGGTATTTATGATCCTGAAATTCCAATTAGCTTAGTCTCTTTAGGCTTAATCTATAAAGTCTCGATTGATCAAGACAACAAAACGGTTTCCATTGATATGACCTTAACCGCACCAGGATGTGGAATGGGCCCAGTGTTAGTAAGTGATGTTGAATACCGTGTAGCAAAAGTGCCAAATGTTGATAATGTAAAAGTTGAATTACTGTTCGATCCTCCTTGGTCACGTGAAATGATGAGTGAAGAAGCACAACTAGAATCGGGTATGTTCTTCTAACCACTTTCATCACCGCACATAATCCAATATAATAAATCGCACTTAGCTTGTTGTTTTACAAACAAGTTAACTGCGATTTTTTACCTTGTCTACAAAATATAAATATTAGAGGTTCCATGTCATTACCAACTACAGAAGATATCATTGAAGACTTAACATTTTTTGACGACTGGGAAGATAAATATAAATATATTATCGATTTAGGAAAACAACTCCCTGCTTTCGATGATAAATGGCGCACCACAGAACGTCTTGTTAAGGGCTGTCAAAGTAATGTGTGGATCCAACCTGATACAGAAGGTGAGCTACTTACTTTTTCCGTTGATAGTGATGCGATCATTGTACGTGGTTTACTTGGATTAGTATTGGCAGCATTCGATCATAAAACAGCAAAAGAAATTGTTGAGTTTGATATCTCAAATTACTTCCAATCGCTGGATCTTGAAAAACATTTAAGCCCTACCCGAGGTAATGGCTTACGCTCTATCGTTGAACGTATTAAGAATATTGCTAAAGCGTCTATTTAGATCTATTGAATAGGTACTCAATATAAAGCGAGGAAGGCTATGTTATCGAACTTGAAACTTTACCAGTAAATTTCAAGTTATTAGCTTTATATTGATTACCCTTGATCAGCATTTATTGTTAACACTTAACTCGAACTAGTTTATGTCGTTCACTAACTCGTGCTGATACAAAAAAATCCTTCCAGCAAGTACTATCATTAATTCATCATTTCATAAATCGAGTTATAACCTTAAGCTCATACCAATCTGTAAAATTAACTGGTCAGTTTCATCCAATCCCTAAAGCACATACT